>CAYPQR010000117.1:0-8029 GCA_964412865.1 uncultured Intrasporangiaceae bacterium | reverse complement strand
GCCGAACCCCTCACCAACGTCCCCCGCGGCCTGACCGTCAAGGAGTAAACATGACCCCCGAACCCTCGCACGAGCGCAGACTGCCACAGTTGCCGCTCGCCTCACGAGCTGGTGACCTGGTGGGATCGGTCATCGACTCCAGCACCTCGCTGCTGGCCAAGCAGACCCACGACATCATCAAGTTCGCCATGGGCAGCCCCGCGCCGGAGGCGATTCCGACCGAGACCCTGGCGCAGGTCGCACCCGAGGCGATGGGCGAGCACTCCCCCGACGCCTTCGACTACGCGGCGACCGAGGGTGACCCGGCCCTGCGCGACGCACTTCTCACGGTGCTCGACGGCACGACGGACGAGACGTCGCCCGAGCGCCTCACCATCACCTCCGGCGGTATGCAGGGGCTCGACCTGGCGTTCAAGCTCTTCGTCGACCCGGGCGACCTGGTCGTCGTCGAATCACCCACCTACACCAACGGTTCCGCGACGGCCATGTCATACCAGGCCGACCTGCTCGAGGCTCCCGTCGACGACGACGGCCTCGACGTCGACCAGCTCGAGGACCTCGTCGCACAGGCGGGCCGCAAGCCCAAGGCGATCTATACGATCCCGACCTTCCAGAACCCGTCGGGGTCGACCCTGTCGCGTCGCCGGCGGGAGCGTCTGCTGGAGCTCGCGCACCAGTGGGGCGCCATGGTGATCGACGACGATCCCTATGGCATGCTTCGCTTCTCGGGCGATCCGATCCCCTCGCTGCGCGAGGTCGCGGACGGCGACCCGCAGGTGTTCTCAGTCCGCACCTTCTCCAAGATCATCGCCCCGGGTCTGCGAGTCGGCTGGGTCGACACCGACCCCGGCCTGGCTCCGCTGCTGATCAACGCGAAACAGGCCATGGACACCTGCACCAACCTGCCGTTGCAGCGCCTCGTCGCAGGGTTCCTGCGCGGTGGCCATCTGCAGGACCACGTCGCGACCCAGCGCGAGGTCTACCGCGAGCGCAAGGAGGTGATGCGCTCCGCACTGCAGGAGCACTTCGGCGGGCGGGCCAGGTGGACCGACCCCGACGGCGGATTCTTCCTATGGGTCACCTTCGGCGAGGAAGTCGACACCGAGGCCCTGTTCGAGCCGGCGCTCGAGGAGGGCGTGGCCTTCATTCCGGGCAACGCGTTCTCACCGAGCAAGCGCTTCCCCAACGCACTTCGGGTCTGCTTCGCCTCCACCCCGCCGGATCGCATCCGTGAGGGTGTGGCCCGACTTGCGCGTGCACTCGAGCGAGTGAGCGCATGAACCCCGGGACGACCTCCGCGACCGGATCCACCTCCACCGACGGCCGGGCCGTGAGCAACCTCGAGAAGCGGGCACTCGCACTCATCGACGAATCCGAACTCATCGCTCTCACACAGCATCTGGTGCGTCAGCACGGCCAGAACCCGCCCGGTGAGGAGGCAGAGACCGCGGCCGCGCTCGTCGAGGCCGCCCGGGTGCGCGGGCTGGCAGTTCGCACATCGAGCGCCACCGCCGGCCGAGACAACGTCCACGTCACCACGACCGGCCACGAGGGTGGTGCGGGTCTGCTGCTGCTCGGCCACACCGATGTCGTCCCGGTCGGCGACGGCTGGTCGGTCGACCCGTTCGGCGGCGTCGTGCGGGACCGGCGGATCTACGGTCGTGGATCGACCGACATGAAGGGCGGTCTCGCGGCCTCGCTGATTGCCATGACCGCCGTGCAACGCGCCGCCGAAGAGATGGGTGCCCGCATGTCGGGCCCGATCGAACTGGCCGCGACCGTCGACGAGGAGGAGGGCGGCCTCGGCATACGCCATCTGATGAGCGGGGTCGACGCGGGCTATCTCGGCTGCATCACCGCCGAGCCGACGGATCTGCAGACCATCATCGCGGCACGCGGCGACTGTTATCTCGACATCACCGTGCACGGTGCCGCCGCGCACGCCGGTCGCCCGTCGGACGGCCGCAATGCGATCTACGGAGCGGCTCAGGTGGTGGCCTCGCTGCGTCAGTGGCACAACGAGTTGCAGGGCGCCGCACATCCACTCGCCGGCGCGGCGACCTGGAGCGTCGGTCAGATCACCGGAGGTCAGGGCACGGCGATCGTGCCCGCGCACTGTGTCGTGCAGGCCGACCGGCGGCTGCTGCCAGGTGAGGACCCGGCGACCGTGCTCGAGTCGGTGCGCCGGCGAGTGGAGAGCCTGCATCTCGAGGACGACGGCCTCTCGTTCGACGTGAACATGCCGATGAACATGCCCGGGTTCGACACTCCTGCCGACGACGCGTTCGCCCTCGCGGTCGACGAGGCGCTGCGCCGATCCGGCGGCCCGGGCATGCCTCTCGGTGGCTGGACGGCGGCGTGCGACGGCGGCTACATCGCCCGAGACCTGCACGTGCCGACGGTCGTGCTCGGGCCAGGCTCCGTCAACGACGAGGCCCACCGGCCGGACGAATCGGTCGGCGTCGACGAGTTGCTGGTTGCCGCACGGACGTATACGAGGGTGGCCGTGCGCATGCTGGACCGCAGCCGGACCGCGCCGGATCGGGAGCGATGACTGGCGCACGACCGACCGGCATTATTCTCACCGCGAAGAAAGGACCCGCATGCCACCGACCCGCAATGGACGATCGAAACAGCGCTCCTCGTCGCGACGAGCCCGCCGGCCACTGAAACCTGTCGTGCAGGAATCGACCGCGGGCATGATCGCCGATCAGGTGAGAGAGGCGATCGCCCGCGGCGACCTGCCCCCCGGGGCCCAGCTCGGCGAGGCCGATCTCTCCAGCCAACTGGGAGTCAGCAGAGGCCCTTTGCGTGAGGGCCTGCAGCGGTTGGCACAGGAGGGCTTGTTGTTGTCGATCCGCAATCGTGGCCTCTTCGTCATCGAGATGACGCCGGAGCGCGTCGACGACATGTATCTCGCGCGGCAGGCGGTCGAGCGGGCGGCGGCCGAACAGATCCACCACAAGTCACCCCATGAAGCCGGCGAGCACCTGCTCGCGGTCACCGAGAAGATGGCGTCCACCTCCCAGGCCGCCGACGCCGAGGGCGTCGGGGCGGCCGACATCGCCTTCCACGAGTTGCTCGTTCAACTCGCCGGAAGCCCGAGACTCGACCGCATGCACCGCACGCTCATGACCGAGACGCGCATGTGCATCAACGCGCTCGCGTCGACCTACGACGACTTCGAATGCCGTGTGCAGGAGCATCGCGACATCGCGCAGTCCTTCATCGACGGCGACCCGGCACGCACCGACGAGTTGCTGCGCCTGCACATGAAGGACGCGATCGATCGCCTCACCGCGAGTCGCCCGGCGGCGGAATCCGCTGTTGCGGTGGCGGAGGCAGACGGCCGGGCGTGAAGAGACCACTCCGGCTGGTCGAGTAGTGAGCCCCTGGGCGAGCAATGGGGGCACCTCCCGCATAGAGCGAAACGCGCGGGGGAGCGAGACCTGCGAGCCGGCGCTGCCAACCGGTTTGGCGACGCTTGTTACGAGGTCTCGATACGCGCTCGCTCGTCCCTCGCATCGCGCTACTCGACCAGCCAGATGTGTGCCGTCGGGCCCGACGGCAGGCTTGACAGGCGGTATAGCGTCGAATCGGAGATGATGCCATGAGAACACATGGTTTGCATTCCGACTCCGACTCTCCCGCAGGCGAACCCGGCGGAGGATCAGGCTCCGGGGCGCAGGAACACCGGCTCGCTGTCGGCACCCTCAGGGTGCCGGAGATGGTTGCCAACAACATCGCAGAGATCGCTCCGGCGATCGCGTCGATCTTCGTCTTCGCGGCGATCGTCGCGGCGGCCGGCGTCGGCACCCCCTTCGTGATCCTGATCGCGTGCATCGGCTTCGCCTGCCACGTCAACTCCACGGCCGAGTTCTCCCGTGTCGCACCGAGTGCCGGGTTCTATGCCACATACTGTGCGCGGGCGTTCGGCAAGCTCACCGGGGGCACCATCGCGGGCGGATACCTGCTCGCGATGTTCATCTTCTACATGGCGGTCTTCTTCCAGATCGGTGTCTGGGTCAACACGGTCGTCCAGAAGTCGTTCGGCTTCGACCTGCCATGGTGGGTCGCGGCGCTGGTGCTGGAGGCCATCGTCATGGCCCTGCTGCTGCGCGGAGTGCGTGTCTCCGTGCTGACCGCCGTGTCGCTGTTCGCGATCGAGGCGACGCTGCTGTTCATCTGTGCCATCGCCATGCTCGTCACCTCACCGTCGTTCATCAACGGTCAGGGATTCAACCCGGGAAACGTCAAGAGCGGCGCGTCCGGCTTCGGCCTGGGATTCGTGCTCGCGATCTTCCTCTACCTCGGCGCCAGCGGATCGTCTCCCCTCGCGGAGGAGGCGCACAACCCGCGCAAGTCACTCCCGAAGGCGATCTGGACGGCAACGCTCGTAGCGTTCTTCATCTACCTGTTCATGGCGTGGGCGATGGGGGTCGGCCTGCACCACAGCCCCGCTCGGATGTCCGGAGCCGAGTTCCCCTTCGTCAGCGCGACCATCGCGGCCGCATCCCCGCTGCAATACCTACTCTATTTCGCAGGATTCACCAGCGCGATGGGTGTGCTCTTCGGCACCGGCAACGCGGGTTCCCGGGTGCTCTACAACAGCGCACGCGATGGCCTCTTCCCGCGCTCCGCGACTCGGGTGCTGCCGAACTGGCGCACACCGTGGGTGTCGATCAGCGTCCCCATCGTCGTCGCGATGATCGCCACGCTCATCCTCGGCGCCGTGGTCGGCGCGGGAGACGCGTTCGACTACACCGCAACGCTCGCCACCGATCTGTTCATGGTGGTGTTCATCGTCACGAATGTCGCGACGATCCCCTACTTCTGGCGACAGCACAAGGACGAATTCTCCTGGTTCAAGCACCTGATCGTGCCGGCGCTCGGCGTCATCGCCTTCGGCTACCCGCTCTACGAATCGGTGCTGCCGAGCCAGGAATCCCCCTACAACTGGTTCGGTATCGCCATCATCGTGGCGTATGTGCTGGCGTTCCTGTGGAGCGTCGTCCGCAGGCACCACATCACCGGGATGGGCACACGTCTGGCCGACAGCGACCTGTGACCCGCCGGAACTGCTGACCGCCTCAGTGCGGCCGCCAGGCGTCCTCGTCGGCCACCCGTCGGGTCACTTCTTTCGGCAGCGACCGCGAGGCGAGTTGATCGATCGTGACGTTCTCCAGCACGTCGCGAAGTGCGTATCGCGCCGCGATCCAGACCTGCTGCAGCGATCCGGCGTTGTCGTTGTATTCGACTGTCTCCGGCCGCTGGTCATAGATCGACACCAGCGGACCGTCGACCGATCTGATCACGTCGGCGATGGTGATCGCATCCGCGGGCCTGGCGAGGAGCCACCCGCCCGACTGTCCGCGCTGGGAGGCGACGATCTCGCTGCGACGCAGGTCGGCCAGGATCGCCTGGAGGAATCCCCTCGGGATCTCCTGGCGGCGACCGAGCTCGTCGGCACTGATCGGACCGTCTTCCTGAGCGACGGCGATCTCGATCAGTGCACGCAACGCATAGTCGGACTTCGTGGACACCCGCATGCCCGCAGTGTGGCAGAGGCGGGCGGCGTTCACCCGAGCGACACCGTCTGTTCGGTCCGCTCGGTGCCGCGCACCGCCCTCGCGGCCCGCTCGTGCTGCACCACGCGGGCGATGACGGCGACCCACAGGGCGGCCAGAGCGAGCAGCAGCACGGTCGTCACCACCGACGATGCCCCGGCCGCGAGGGCGATGGTGCGAGCGTTGGTGAGCACGATCAGCCCCCCGGCGCCGACGCCGAGGACGCGTGGAGGCAGGACCCGCACCAGCCAGGCGGCGACCGGCGCCGCGACCACGCCGCCGGCGAGCAGCGCCGCGGCGATCGACCAGTCGATCCCCTGCGATCCCAGGGCGAAGAGGAATCCCAGCGAACCTCCGACCGAGACAACGAATTCACTGGTGTCGATCGAGCCGACCACCTTGCGCGGTTCCAGTCGCCCCGACGAGAGGAGTGTCGTCGTGCCCACTGGACCCCATCCCCCTCCCCCGACGGCGTCCAGTGTGCCGCCGACGAGGCCCATCGGGACCAGCATTCGTGCGCCGGGACGGTTCTTGAAGACGGGGCGACGCCCGCGCAGCATCAGGTATCGCCACATGACGTAGAGGCCCAGCGCGAGAAGGATGACAGCGACCCAGGGCGTGGCCGCATCCCCGTTGAGGCTCACCAGGAAGGTCGCCCCCACGAAGGCCCCGACGAAGCCGGGAACCGCGAGGATCGCGACGGTCCGCCAGTCGACGTTGCCGAGCCGGTGATGGGAGAACCCCGAGACCAGCGAGGTGCCGATCTCCGAGAAGTGCACGGCAGCCGACGCGGCGGCGGGTGAGATGCCGGCCGCGAGCAGCAGAGTCGAGGAGGTCACACCGTACGCCATCCCGAGTGAGCCGTCCACGAGTTGTGCCAGGAGCCCGACGATGCCGAGCATCAGCAGCTTTCGCATGAGGTCACCTTCCGATCGCTGTTCGTTCGGTGAGCGACAATATCACCTAAGTCTACTAATTTACTACCCTTACTACGGGTGATTGTGACCCGAGGCGGCCGGCGCACCCGCCGGACCCCGGCGCACGACAGCACAAATTGGACTTCTATGGCGCGAATCTGGTTCTATTGGAGAACAATTCCAAACCCTGGGGATCAACTATCCAGGCTGGGAGAAGGAGGACACGATGCCTACCGCGACCGTATCCACCCCCTCCACACGGGGCGTCCCGCGGGACCCCACGAGCGGGACGGTATTGCCCCTGGCAGCGACCGCTCCGCTGACCTGGCACGACCGCTGCGACGCGAAGGGGTTCGTCGGTTCCGCCAAGGGCAGGATGCAGCCCGGCAGCTGTGGCGCGGCAGCACTGGTCCGCGCATGGATCCCGCGCGTCGGCCTACCGCTGTTCTTCTGCGGCCACCACTTCAACCGCCACTCGGCGGGCCTGGCATCGATCGGTGCCTACATACACGACGAGCAGTGACCTGCCCGCTCGCGCGCCGCGTCACACGGTGATGCCGATGTATTTCACCTCGAGGAACTCGTCGATGCCGACGCTGCCGCCCTCGCGGCCGAGGCCCGACTCCTTGATCCCGCCGAACGGGGCCGCTGGGTTGGAGACGACGCCCTGATTGAGGCCGACCATCCCGGACTCCAGCACCTCCCCGACCCGCAGGGCCCTCCGCAGATCGTTGGTGAAGACATATGACACGAGCCCGTATGGCGTGTCGTTGGCCGCTTCGACCACCTCGTCCTCGGTGCGGAACGGGGTGATCGACGCGACCGGCCCGAAGATCTCCTCGCTGGTCATGCGCGCCTCGTGCGGCACATCGGTGAGCACCGTTGGCGTGTAGAAGAATCCGTCGCCGTCCGGGGCGGTGCCACCGGTCAGCACCTTGGCGCCGTGCTGTGTGGCGTCGGCGACGAGATCCTCGACCTTCTTGCGGCCCGCCTCGTCGATGAGCGGCCCCACCTGCACGCCCTCCTCGGTGCCGCGGCCCACGCTCATCGCACTCATCGCCTCGGCCATCCGGCGTCCGAATTCGTCTGCGACGCCTTCTTGCACATAGATGCGGTTGGCGGCTGTGCATGCCTCGCCCATGTTGCGCATCTTGGCCGCCATGGCTCCGGCGACCGCCTCGTCCAGGTCCGCATCGTCGAAGACGATCAGCGGGGCGTTGCCGCCGAGCTCCATCGAGGTGCGCAGCACCTTCTCCGCGCACTGCTCGAGCAGGATCTTGCCGACGCGCGTCGACCCGGTGAAGGACAGTTTGCGCGCCTTCCCCGACCGGATCATCGGCTCCATGACCTCGCCGGCACCCATACACGTCACGATGTTGACCACGCCGTCGGGCAGGCCGGCCTCCTGCAGGATCGCGCCGAGGGCGAGCATCGAGAGTGGCGTCTGGTGCGCCGGCTTGATGACGCTCGTGCAGCCGGCAGCGATGGCGGGCCCGATCTTGCGGGTGCCCATCGCCATCGGGAAGTTCCACGGCGTGATGAGCA
>CAYPQR010000116.1:0-8099 GCA_964412865.1 uncultured Intrasporangiaceae bacterium | reverse complement strand
CCTGGGTCACGCCGATCATGGGCATCTGGCTGATCGTGGCGACGTGGCTGATGAATGGCGTCAACCCGACCACGGGCACGACCATCAGCAACATCGTGGCCGGCGCCGTCGTGCTGGTCTTCGGCTGCAGTGTATTGGGGATGATGGGATCGAAGCACGACTGATATCCATCGTGTGCCGGCCGGCAGCACCGGCCGGCACACGATGTCAGTCGCTCAGGGCGTCGTATGCCGCGCGCAGCGCCTCGTCCGACGGCCCCTCCAGACGGGTGGTGCGCCCCACCCCTTCCAGGGCGACGAACCGCAAAGTGGCGCCGCGCGTCTTCTTGTCGCGGCGCATCGCCGTGAGTAAACCGCCCCAGTCGCCCTCATATGCAGTCGGCAGCCCCACGGAGCGAAGGATCGTGCGGTGGCGCGTGACCAGCGCACGGTCGATCAGCCCCGCGATGCAGCCGAGTTCGGCGGCATACACCATGCCCACCGCCACGGCGTCGCCGTGGCGCCACCTGTAGTGCTCGACCTGCTCGATCGCGTGGCCGAAGGTGTGGCCGTAGTTGAGGATCTCGCGCAGCGAGGCCTCCTTCAGATCCTGTGAGACGACGTCAGCCTTCACCTGCACGGCACGACGGACCAGTTCGCCGATCACCTGCCCCGACACGTCGAGCGCTGCCGCCGGGTCGGATTCGACGAGTTCGAGGATCCGGGCGTCGCGGATGAATCCGCACTTGATGACCTCGGCGAGCCCGGCAGCGACGTCGCGGCCCGGCAGGCTCGTCAGCAACGACAGGTCGCACCACACCGAGTGCGGCGGATGGAATGCCCCGACGAGATTCTTGCCCTCCACGGTGTTGATGCCCGTCTTGCCGCCCACCGCGGCGTCGACCATGCCGAGGACCGTGGTCGGCACCTGGATCACCGGCACTCCGCGCAGCCAGGTCGCCGCAACGAAGCCACCCAGGTCGGTCGTTGCTCCCCCTCCGACGCAGATCAGCAGGTCGGAGCGGGTGAATCCCCTTTGCCCGAGCCGGGCCCACAGAGCCGCCGTCACCTCGATCGTCTTCGCGGCCTCGGCATCGGGCAGTGACTCTGTCACGACATCGCGTCCGGCCTGCCGCAGCCGATCCGCGAGACGCACGGCCACCCCGGCCATCACCGGCGCGTGCACGACCATCACCCGCGCCACGCGCGGCGGGACGGCCTCGGGGACGCCGTCCAGGACGCCGTGACCAATCGTGACGGGGTAGTCCTCCCCGACCATGATGGTGTCGCTCACCGGTCGCCGCCCTGCAGCTTCTCTGCCACCTCGTCGGCGATGTCGTCGGGGGTCCGGCCGGCCGTGTCCACGATCCAGGTCGCCAGCCGCTCATAGGTCGCGCGCCGCTCTCCCATCATCCGGGTCCACGATGCCCGCGGGTTGACCGCGAGCAACGGCCTCGACCGGTCGAAGCCGATGCGGCCGGAGGCGTCCGCGATCGCCACGTCGAGGAAGACGACCGCATGCCCGCTCAGCAGGCCGGCGACTTCCTGCTGCATGGGCGCGCCGCCTCCGAGCGCGACGACGCCGTCGCCGGTGAGCGCGTGGCGCGTGACCTTCGCCTCGAGCTCCCGGAACACCGGTTCGCCCTCCACCACGAAGATGTCACTGACGCTGGCGCCGCGTTCCTGCTCGATCACCTCGTCGGTATCGACGAACGGCACCTCGAGCCGCTCGGCGACCAGCCGGCCGATCGTCGTCTTGCCGGCACCGGGTGGGCCGATCAGCACCACACGTGGACTCACCACGACTTCATCCTCTCCGGGATCTCCGCAAGGTATGCGGTGTGGTTGCGGGCGGTCTCGGCGACGCTGTCGCCGCCGAACTTCTCCAGGGCTGCCGCCGCGAGCACCAGCGCGACCATCGCCTCGGCCACCACGCCCGCAGCCGGCACGGCACACACGTCGGATCGCTGATGGATCGCGGTCGCGGCATCGCCGGACCGCACGTCGACCGTATGCAGTGCCCGCGGCACGGTCGAGATCGGTTTCATCGCCGCGCGCACCCGCAACGGTTCACCGGTGGACATGCCGCCCTCGGTGCCCCCGGCACGGTTGGTCTCGCGGCGGATCACGCCCTCAACCCGCGAGATCTCGTCGTGCGCCTGCGAACCGCGCCGCGCGGCCGTGCGGAACCCGTCACCGACCTCGACGCCCTTGATGGCCTGAATACCCATCAGGGCGCCCGCGAGCCGGGCGTCGAGCCGACGATCCCAGTGCACGTGCGAGCCGAGTCCCGGCGGCAGCCCGTAGGCCAGCACCTCGACGACCCCGCCCAGCGTGTCTCCAGCCTTCTTTGCAGCATCGACCGCCGCGACCATCGCGGCCGAGCCGGCGGCGTCGAAGCACCGCACCGGATCGGCGTCCAGCGCCTCCACGTCATCCGGGTGCGGCAGCGCCGCGTCGTCGTCGCTGCCGACCCCGCCGATCTGCACCGTGTGCGCGACCAGCTCGATCCCGTACGCCTGCTTCAGGAACGCCGCCGCGATCGAGCCGAGCCCGACCCTGGCCGCCGTCTCCCGTGCCGAGGCACGCTCCAGCACCGGCCGCGCCTCGTCGAAGCCGTATTTCTGCATACCCACCAGGTCCGCATGTCCGGGGCGCGGCCTGGTCAGCGGCTTGTTGCGCGCCAGCTCCTTCGGCGCACCGATGTCGTCGGCGGCACGCAGCCGCTCGCCCTGCACCGGGTCGGGACTCATCACCACATCCCACTTCGGCCACTCCGTGTTGGCGATCGTGAGAGCGATGGGCGACCCCAGGGTCCGGCCGTGCCGCACACCGCCGGTGAAACTCACCTCGTCCTGCTCGAACTTCATGCGTGCGCCCCGGCCATATCCCAGACGCCGGCGCGCGAGTGCCGCTGCCACCTGGTGGCGGTCGATCTCCACCCCGGCGGGCAGCCCCTCCATCACGGCCGTCAGCGCGGGCCCGTGCGATTCACCGGCAGTCAACCAACGAAGCATGCGCCGATCCTCCCACGCTGCGCCCGTCCGCCTGCGGGCCGTCTCAATCCAGCGCCCGCCGCCCGGCCCGCTGCATCTGCTCGAGCGGAGCCTCGTGTCCGGTCATCAGCCGCACCTGCTCGGCCGCCTGGTGAATCAGCATCTCGATGCCCGGCACGACCGCGGCCCCGACCGCCTCACCGACCGCGGCCAGGCGCGTCGGCCAGCCTGCATAGACGGCGTCCAGCCACACCGGCCATCGCAGGGAGTGCGACTCGCCGAGGCTGACGAGGGCGTTCGCGAGGGCATCGGCGGCCCCGGCAGGCACCGTGCTGACGAGCACCGGTGCACACAGGCACACGCGAGCCGCATCCTGCATCGTCGCGACGTGCACGGTCATGCCATGGTCTCTCGCCTGCGCCAGCGTCGATTCGCGCACCTTGGAGCGCACCACGAAGGTCACCTCGGCCGTGCCCGCTCCGGCGAGCGCGGCGAGGGCGGACCGTGCGGTGGCGCCCGAACCCACGACCACCGCGTGCTTCGCGCTGATGCCGGACCCGACCCCGGCGTCGGCCAGTGCTCGCGCGACTCCGGCGACATCGGTGTTGTCGCCGGTCCAGCCGGCCGCAGAACGCACCAGCGTGTTGACCGCACCGGTCTGCAGCGCGACCGGGCTCGCGGCCGTCGCCAGCAGCAGCGCCCGTTCCTTGAGGGGCATGGTCAGCGACAGGCCACGCCATTCGGGCCCGAGGCCCTCGATGAACTCCGCCAGGCCGTGCTCGTCGACCTGGTGGCGCGTGTAACTCCAGTCGGTCAGTCCGAGCGCTTCGTAGGCGGCCTGATGCAGCACCGGGGACAACGAGTGAGCGATCGGCTTGCCGACGACCGCCGCGCGATGCATCAGCACTGTCCCTTGTGGTTCTGACACCAGTGCTGGAATTTCTTCTCGTTCTTTTGTTGCTGGGCGTAGGTCGTGGCGAACAGGGTCTTGCCCGTCTTCTGGTTGACGGTGACGAAGTAGAGCCACGACCCGTCGGCCGGATGCAGGGCTGCCTCGATGGCGGCGAGTCCGGGATTGTTGATCGGCCCGGGAGGCAGTCCCTTCACCTTGTAGGTGTTGTACGGGCTCTTGCTCGCGCGCTCCTTGTCCGACGTCGTCACCGTGCCGCGCTTCTGCTCGACGAAATGCACTGTGGAATCCATCTGCAGCTTCATCCCCTTCTGCAGTCGATTCTCCACCACTCGGGCGACCTTCGGACCGTCCGGCCCAAGACGCGACTCGGCCTGCACGAGCGATGCCACCGTCATGATGTGGTTCAGTGCACTGGCGGGGATGTGCAGCGACGCCCGCTTCCTGTTGCCGAGCTGCACCATCTGCTTCAGCTGCTGCTGAGCGCTCGCGCCCTTGTCGAAATCGTAGGTCGAGGGGAACAGGTAACCCTCCAGCTTCCCGTCGGCCGCCGCCGGCAGCCCCAGCGTCGAGGGATCCACATGCTTGTAGGCCGAGACCGGCACACCGGTCGCCTTCGACAGCTTCTTGAAGATCTCGCCGTCCCACAGGCCTTCGCGGATGGTGATGCCGTGGCTGATCAGCGAGGTGGGATCCAGCATGAGGAGGATCGCCGCCTTCGAGCTCATGTGGTGGCGCAGCCGATAGGTGCCGGGTTTGATGTCCGTGAAGTCGCTGGAGTGGGTCGCGACGCCGGCGAACGTCTTGGCCGACTTCACCACGCCGGCCTTCTGAAGGGTCGTGCCGATCTTGTATCCGGTGTCACCACGGTTGACCGTGATCTGCACCGATCCGGTGCCCTTCCCGGCGTAGTCGGTCGGCGCGCTGTCGCCGAAGTGCGGCAGGTAGCTGCGCAGCACATACGTGCCGCCACCGATCAGCACCGCGAACACCACGACCAGGGCAAGGCAGGACATACCCGCCTTCCGGCGTGACAACGGCGCCGGCCCGGACTCTCGCCTACGGCGTTTACGTCCCACCTCAGCCTCCCGCTCACGCGCTGCGCGCGCCTCCTTGCGGCTGCGCGGCGGCTGCTGGTGCCGCCTCGGCAGGGGCGACTCGGCACGTGGTCCGACCTCGCCCTCCCGGCGGTATGGCACCGGATCGGCCTCCTGCGGATCCTCCTCCCCGAAGATGGAATCTGTGAGGGGGGACTCATTCATCCGTGCTGCCTTTCCGACCAGCCCCCCGGTGTCGTGGTTTCCTTCCCCCCACCAGTTCACCCGCAGGCTTGCCGGAATTGCGCTCGGAGTCAAGCGCGACTTGCAGGATCAGCACAGCTGCCTGCTGATCGATGACCGTACGGCTGGACTTCTCCCGCCGCCCGGCGTCCCGCATCGCGCGATGCGCGTCGACCGTGGTCAGCCGCTCATCGACCAGCCTGACGGGCACGCCGCCCAGCCGGGCCGCCAACGCCTTGGCCCAGGTCCGCGCGGTCTGCGCCGCCCTGCCCTCGGTGCCGTCGAGCCCGAGCGGCAGACCGACGACCACCTCGATGGCGTCGCGGGCCTCGGCCTCTGCAGCAACCTCCGCCAGATCGGCGCCGTCTTCGGAGGATCTGGCGACGGTGCCGACCGGCGTGGCGATCATCCCCGCGGGATCACAGACCGCCACGCCGACCCGCACACTGCCGACGTCGATGCCCAGACGCACGCCCTCTCTCATCGCGACGTGACGGCCTCACCCACGGCGTATTCCAGCTTCTTCAGCGCCTCCGGGATCTTGGCGGCGTCGCTGCCGCCGCCCTGCGCGAGATCGGGCTTTCCGCCGCCACCGCCGCCCAGCGCCCCGGCTGCGATCTTGACCAGGTCACCCGCACGCACACCCCACTCGCGTGCCGCAGCATTCGTCGCGACGACGACGACCGGCCGGCCACCCGACGCGCCGGTCACCGCGACGACCGCCGGACGCTCCTCACCCATACGACCGCGCAGATCCGTCGCGAGGCTTCGCACCTGATCGGCCCCGAGGTCGCCCGCATCGTGCGCCACCAGGCGCACGCCGTAGACGTCCCTGGCCTCATCGACCAGGCCGGCCGCCGCGGCCAGTGCCTGCTGCTGCTTCAGACGGGTGATCTCACGTTCGGCCTCCTTGACGCGGCCGAGCAGATCCTTGATGCGGGCGGGCAGCTCATCCGGGGTCGTCTTGACCATGTCGGTGATCTCGCTGACCAGCGCGCGCTCCTTCGCGAGGTAGCGCAGCGCGTCGATCCCCACGAAGGCCTCGATGCGCCGCGTGCCCGAGCCGACGGACGACTCGCCGAGAATACTGAGCGCCCCCACCTGGGACGAGTGCGACACGTGCGTGCCACCGCACAGTTCCCTCGACCAGGGTCCGCCGATCTGCACCACGCGCACCTGCTCGTCATACGTCTCCCCGAACAGTGCCAGCGCACCCCAGGCCTTCGCCTCGGGCAGCGTCATGTATTGCGCGGTGACCGGCAGGTCCTGACGCACGGCGAGGTTGGCGACCTCCTCGATCTCCGAGCGCGTCTCACGCGACAGCGAGGAGTTCCAGGCGAAGTCCAGTCGCAGATATCCGGGCTTGTTGTACGACCCGGACTGCAGAGCGGACTTGCCGAGCACCTGACGCAGCGCGGCATGCACGACGTGCGTGCCGGAGTGGGCCTGGCAGGCCGACAGCCGCCAGTCCGGATCGACCTTCGCCTCGACCTGCTCACCGGGGCGCAGTGTCCCCTCCTGCACCTGCACCGTGTGCACCACGAGGCCCTTGACCGGACGCTGCACATCGAGCACCGTGCAGGTGCCCGACGGTGTGGTGATGACGCCAGAATCGGCGATCTGGCCACCGGATTCGGCATAGAACGTCGTGCGATCCAGCACGACCTGGCCGGTGCTGCCGGCGACCAGCTCCTGGGTCGCCTCGCCGTCGGCGACGAGTCCGCGCACCGTCGCCTCGCAGGTGAGCCCCTCGTAGGCACGCCAGTCGGTGGCACCCAGCGTGCGCAGCTGTTTCCAGACGCTCGTGTCGGTGTGCCCGTGCTTCTTGGCCTTCGCGTCGGCTTTCGCACGCTCACGCTGCTGTTGCATCAGTCGGGTGAATCCGGCCCGGTCGACCTCGACGCCCTGCTCCTGCGCCATCTCCAGGGTCAACTCGATCGGGAAACCGTAGGTGTCGTGCAGCGCGAACGCGTCCTCGCCCGAGAGGGTCGCCCCCTGGCCGGCGCCGACCGACGCCGCGGTCTGCTTGGCCTTGGTGACGGCCGTATCGAGGATGGTGGTGCCCTGGTCGAGCGTGCGCCGGAACGCCTCCTCCTCGCCGTAGGCGATCTGACTGATGCGCGCGAAGTCGGTCTCCAGCTCCGGGTAGGACTGCTTCATCCGCTCCATGCTGACCGGGAACAGTTCCGGGAGCGCCCGGTCTCTGTAACCGAGCAGACGCATGGCACGCACGGCCCGGCGCAGCATACGACGCACCACGTAGCCACGACCCTCGTTGCCCGGAGTGACGCCGTCGCCGATGAGCATCAGCGAGGACCGCACATGGTCGGCCACGACTCGCAGGTGCACGTCGTCGGGATGGCTGTGGGCGGCGTCGTGCTGCGAGTGCTCACCGTATTTGCGCCCGGTCATCTGTGCCGCGCACTCCAGCACCGGGTAGACCTCGTCGATCTCGTAGAGGTTGTCGACGCCCTGCAGCACGGACGCGATGCGCTCGAGGCCCATGCCGGTGTCGACGTTGCGGTTGGGCAGTTCTCCGGCGATGTCGAAGTCGGCCTTCGCTCGCACCTCGGACAATTCGTACTGCATGAAGACGAGGTTCCAGATCTCCATGTAGCGGTCCTCGTCGACGGCGGGGCCGCCGGGGCGGCCGTATTCCTCACCGCGGTCATAGAAGATCTCGGAGCATGGGCCGCCGGGGCCGGGCACGCCCATGTGCCAGTAGTTGTCCTCCTCGTCGCGGCGGGTGATCCGCTCCGCGGGCACGCCGATGACATCCCGCCACAGGGCGAACGCCTCGTCATCCTCCCGGAACACGGTGGGCCACAACCGGTCGGGAGACAAGCCGTAGCCACCGGCGTCCTGGGACGTCGTGAGCAACTCCCAGGCCATCTCGATGGCCTCGCGCTTGAAGTAGTCGCCGAAGCTGAAGTTG
>CAYPQR010000115.1:3036-8107 GCA_964412865.1 uncultured Intrasporangiaceae bacterium | reverse complement strand
GCCTGGATGCGGGTGAGGAGTGCGCCGAGGCGGAACGGTTTGGCCAGATAGTCACTCGCTCCGAACACGGAGGCGACGGCCGAGTCGATCCGCCTGGCCCGGTCGCCGATGAGCAGCAGTGGAGTCGCCGGGTTTCCCGCGCGAAGCCGCTGGCACATGAGCAGGCCCTCCTGTGCGGCGCACCCGTCGTCGAGCAGCAGCAGGTCGTGCGCCGAGACGGGCGCCGCGAGCACCTCGGCCCGCGTTGCCGCCACCGTCGGGTGATGGCCCGCCCGACGCAGCCCGCGGGCCAGCAGGTCGACCAGGGCTGGATCGACCTGTGCCAGCAGGATCCGCGCTGCGAGCCGAGATGACCTCGACGTGATGCCCGCGGGCCGCGTCCCCTCCGGTCGGTCGGCGCGAGGAGGGCCGGGCGAGATGTCCGCCATACAGCCCCTCCTCTTGCCGCCGTATGGCCCGAGCCGGCGCGGCGTGTCGCTGCTCGGGTCCGGGATCAGACAACCATCCGGGGCGGCGGCCCGCCACCCGCCGCTGCGCGCGAGGGGCCACAGATGCGTCGTTCGGGTATCTACCACGCGGGGTCGCACGGTGAGAGACTGTCAGCAGATCGCGCGAATCGTGTGCGGCGAGCTGGGGAGATCCGTGATGCCCAGCTCACTGTGGCCATGCTCGTGGGCACGAGCTGGGAGGGGATGTCGTGACAATGGCGGCCGACGACGCTGCCGGCGGTGTGGAAAGGTCGAGGTTCTCCTCCCGGGACGAGCGGGAGGTCACAGAGTTCATCCAACGCATGTATATCGGGAATCGGCTGCGATTCGACGGCGTGGGCGAGGACGCCCGGTTCGCGGCGGTGGTTGCGCAGCTCGGTGACCTCGCGACCGACCGCGTCAGTTCGACGGTCGACTTCACCGCCACCTGCGACCCGTTCAGCTACCTCGGGTTCCTGACGCTGGGCAAGGGCCGCATGCGCATTCGCGACGGCGACCGGGAGACGGTCGCGCAGCCAGGAGCGCCCTCCTTCTACCCCCTCGGGGTGCCTCTGCGGGTCTCTCTGGTCGATGCCGACGTGCAGTCCCTGCGGATTCCGCTGCATCGGGTGCATGAGGTCGCCCGCGAGGCCGGTGTGCCGCCGGGCTCGTTCCGCTTCCACGACAACCGCGCGATCAGCCCGGCGAGGGCCCGCTACTGGCAGGCGACCACCGGCCTGATCCACACGGCGCTGCTGGACCCCGACTCCCCGATGGTGCATCCGCTGGTCGCCGAGGAGATGACCCGTATGGCCGCCGTGGCCGCCCTGGCGACCTTCCCCAACACCACGATGAGCAGGCACCTGGCGGGGAGCCCGGGTCGGGTCGCACCCGCTGCGTTGCGTCGCGCCGTCGACTACCTCGAGGAGCATGCGCATCAACCGATCCACATCGATCAGGCCGTCACGGCCGCCGGCGTCAGCCCTCGCGCCCTGCAATACGCATTCCGGCACCATCTCGGCACGACACCCACCGAATATCTGCGTCGCATCCGCCTGGAGCGGGCGCATGCCGAGTTGCAGGCCGCGGACCCGACGCGCGGGGCCACCGTCGCATCGATCGCCGCGCGCTGGGGCTTCCTCAAACCCTCTCGCTTCGCCGCGGCCTACCGGCGCGCCTACGGCTTCCCGCCCAGCCGTACGCTGCGTGCGTGACCCTGCTCGGCCCGCCGGTCCGCGCGGGGAACGAGATTTCGCACACAGGCGTTAGGCTGGACATATGTTGTCGTTCGTCTGGGGCGTGCAAAGCATCATCGCGATGGTGCTCGGCATCGTGCTGTTCGCGATGGAGCTCTTCGCGCTGATCGAGGCGGTGCGTCCGCGCGCCGACGCCTATGTCGCCGCGGGCAAGCTGACCAAGCCCATGTGGGTGGCGATCACGGCGGTGTGTGCCGTCGTGGGCTTCCTGACCATCTTCAACCCGGTGAGCATCTTCGGTGTGCTGGCGGTCGTCGGCGCGGCGATCTTCCTCGCCGATGTGCGGCCCGCGTTGCGCCGCATCCTGGGCCACAGCAGCGCGCAGAAGAACCCCTTCGACCGGTGGTGATCGCCACCTCCGCCCGGCGCACCAGCCTGCTGCCGACGGCCGAGGGCGGCCTCGAATACCTCTGCACCGGCAAGGGCGACCCGACCACCGTGTTCGCCCACGGGCTGGCCGGCTCGATCGACACGACCCGCCCCTTCGGCTCCGGGGTGAGCGGCACGCGGGCGTTCTTCCACTTCCGCGGCCACGGCGCCTCGTCGTCTCCCGAGTCTCCCTGGACGTATGCAGCCCTCGCGGGCGAGTTGCGCGCCGTCGCCGACAAGGTGGGTGCCTCCCAGGCGCTCGGCGTGAGCATGGGCGCCGGTGCCCTCTGCCACCTGCTGGAGGTCGAGCCGGCTCGGTTCGACCGCGTCGTCATGGTGATCCCCGCCGTGCTCGACACACCCCGCACCGACCACGCCCTGGAGCGGCTGATCCGCATGGGCGAGCTCGCGCAGGATCGCGACGTCGACGGGGTCTTCGAGCTGATGCTGCTCGAGCAGCCGGAGCCGATGCGCGAGCGCCCGCAGGTGCGTGCGTGGTGTCGCGACCAGGCCGAGGTGATCGTGCGCACCGACGTCAGTCGCGCGCTGCGCACGATCCCGCACGAGGTGGCGATGAGCGATCGGGAGGCGTTGCGCGGCATACGCGCTCCTATCCTGGTGCTCGCGCAGGAGGACGACCCTGCGCACCCCGTCCGGGTCGCACAGGAGATCAGCCGGCTCGCGCCCGACGCGACCTTGGAGGTGCTCCCGCCGGGCGGCATCATGTGGTCGCATCGTTCCCATGTCCGCAAGCTGATCGGAGAGTTCCTGTCATGAGGGCCGCCGTGCTGCACGCGCCATATGACGTGCGCCTCGACGAGGTGCCCGATCCCGGCATCATCGATGACACGGATGCCGTCGTCCGGGTGGTCGCCGGCTGCGTGTGCGGGTCCGACCTGTGGAGCTATCGCGGCGTCAACGATGTGCCGGAGCCCCGGCGCATCGGGCACGAACTCGTCGGGGTGGTCGAGGAGGTCGGCTCGGCGGTGCGCAGTCTGCGGCCCGGCGACTTCGTCATCGCGCCGTTCAAGTTCTGCGACAACACCTGCCCGCACTGCCAGGTCGGCATGCAGGCGTCGTGTGCCAATGGGGGAGTGATCAGCGGATTCGACCGTCAGGGTCGCCAGGTCGACGGCGGGCAGGGCGAATTCGCGCGCGTGCCATACGCGGACGGCACCCTGGTGACCGTGCGGGAGCATGAGCCGCACATGGTGCCGTCGCTGCTCGCACTGTCCGACGTCATGGGCACCGGCTGGCATGCGGCCGTCGCCGCCAACGTGCGTGAGGGCGACACGGTCGCCGTGGTCGGCGACGGCGCGGTCGGTCTCTGCGGCGTGCTCTCGGCCCACCTGATGGGTGCGGCCGCGGTGATCGTGATGTCCCGGCACGAGCCGAGGCGGCGGCTGGCCACCGAGTTCGGCGCCACCGACCTCGTCGCGGAGCGTGGCGCCGACGGCGAGGCGGCGGTCATGGATCTCACCCACGGCGTCGGGGCCGACGCCGTGCTGGAATGCGTCGGCACCAAGGAGTCGATGCAGACGGCGCTCGCCATCGCCCGGCCCGGCGCGACCGTCGGATACGTCGGCGTCCCGCACGGTGTGGAACTGCCCGTCCCGCAGATGTTCAGCCGCAACGTCGGCATCGCCGGCGGCGTCGCTCCCGTTCGCCAGTACCTTCCGAAACTGCGAGATGCGGTGCTGTCCGGGCAGATCGAGCCGGGCAAGGTGTTCGACCTGGAGTTGCCGCTCGCCGAGGTGGCGCAGGCATACGGTGCGATGGACGAGCGGCGCGCGATCAAGTCGCTGCTCCGGGTGTCAGATCCCTGATGCACCGGTTGGCACCGGCGGTGATGCACTACGCATGGGGGTCGCACGACGTCATCGCCCGGCTGACCGGCCGTGCGGCCCCGACTTCACAGCCCGAGGCGGAGTTGTGGATGGGTGCACACGAACAGGCACCGTCCACCGTCGTGGTCGGCGACCGTGAGGTCACGCTCGACCGGCTGCTCGCCGGGCATCCCGAGATGCTCGGCGAGGTCTGCGGTGACTCGTTCGAGGGCCGGTTGCCGTTCCTGCTGAAGATCCTGGCGCCGCGGCAGCCGCTGTCGATCCAGTGCCATCCGGATGCGCGCCAGGCCGTCGACGCCGCTCCGGGCACGTATGTCGATCGCTGGCCGAAACCCGAAGCCATCATGGCCGTCACCGAATTCGAGATCCTCGCCGGCATGCGCCCGTATGCGCAGCTGCGCACCCTGGCGGATCGCCTGGCCGTGCCGGCGCTGACCGCGCACGTCGCCGGCGTGGAGAGCGCCCCCGACCCGATGCGGCAGTTGCTGACCGACCTGCTGTCGCTGCAGGACACCGAGCGGATTGCGCTCGTGCGCAACGTGGTCGACGCGTGCATGCGCGCCTCGACCGAGTGCGGCGACGGTGCCGCCGGCGTCGTCTCGCGATTCGCCCACCTGTATCCCGACGACATCGGCCTGGTGGTGGTGCTGCTCATGCAGCACAGGGTGCTCACGCCCGGGTCATACATCTTCGTGCCGGCCGGAGCGCTGCATGCCTATGTCGGGGGCACAGCGGTCGAGATCCTCGCCAACTCCGACAATGTCGTGCGGGCGGGCCTGACAGCCAAGCCGATCAACATCGCCGAGCTGTTGCGCATCGTCGATGTCGACGCGGTCATGTCGCCGGTCGAGCCGACGGTGGCCGGCCGCGTGCGCAGCTATCCGAGCGATGCGCCGCACTTCCAGTTGCACATCGTCGGGCCGGGCGCGACCGAGCCGACACGACTGCCCGGCACCTCCTGCCCGCGGATCGTGCTTGCGCTGCACGGTGCGATCACGGTGTCCACGCCGACGGAGAGCATGGAACTGCCTTCTGGCGGCTCATGTTTCATTAGTGCATGCGAAGGGCCGGTGACCGTTGACGGGGTTGGTGAGGCGTTCGTGGCGACCACGGGTCTCGAACCGGCCTGAGC
>CAYPQR010000115.1:0-2936 GCA_964412865.1 uncultured Intrasporangiaceae bacterium | reverse complement strand
GGGCAACTAACCGGATACGATCGTTTAGAGAGTTAGTGATGATCGCCGTGCACCACCGCACCGCCACCGTCGCGGGTCACCGAGTCTTCTACCGTGAGGCCGGGCCGAGCGACGCGCCCACCGTGCTGCTGCTGCACGGATACCCGACGAGTTCGCACATGTTCCGAGAGCTCATTCCGAGGCTCGCCGACCGCCACCACGTCATCGCCCCGGACCATCTCGGGTTCGGTCAATCGGACATGCCGACCGTCGACGAGTTCGACTACACCTTCGACTCCCTGACATCCATCACCGATGGCCTGCTGAGCGCGCTCGGCATCGAGAGGTTCGCGATCTATGTGCAGGACTACGGCGCACCCATCGGGTGGCGGCTCGCCCTCGCCCATCCCGAGCACGTCACGGCGATCATCAGCCAGAGCGGCAACGCCTACGAGGCCGGGTTCGTCGAGTCGTTCTGGGAGCCCGTCTGGGCCTACACGAACGATCCGACTCCGGGCAACGAGAGGCGAATACGCGCGGCTCTCAGCCTGGAGGCGATCCGCTGGCAATACCTGCACGGCGTGCCTGACGCCGGCCTGGTGAGCCCCGACACCTGGACGCACGACCACGCACTGATCCAGCGCCCGGGCAACGACGTGATCCAGCTGAGCCTGTTCCGCGACTACATCACGAACATCGCCCTGTATCCATCGGTGCAGCAGTATTTCCGCGACAGCCAGGTGCCGCTGCTGGCGGTGTGGGGCGCGGGCGACGAGATCTTCGGACCCGACGGCGCGCATGCCTTCGCCCACGACCTGCCCGACGCAGAGATCCACCTGCTCGACGCCGGCCACTTCGCTCTCGAGTCCGACCTCGACACCGTCTCCGGCTACATCAGAGGCTTCCTGGGACGAGTCGGCGCCTAGCGATCCGGCGCCGGGTCGTCAGGGCCGGGTCAACGGCGCCACGGCATCCCATGCGATGGTCAGCTCGCCGAGCCGCCAGCGCCGCGGGCGGTCCAGCAGCGGCCAGCCGTCGTCGAGCAGCCGCCTCGCCGTCGCGATGAACCGCTGTCGCGCGCCGTATGCCGTGTGCGGGCTCGCATGCCTCCAGGCCGTGCCGAGATCGGCCAGGAACGCGTGGATCGGCTCGCCGGGCAGGTTGCGGTGGATCAGGGCCTTCGGCAGCCGGGTCGCGACGATCGCCGGGTCGCCGAGTCCGGCGAGTCGCAGTGAGATCGTGAGCGACATCGGCCCGCGCCGCCCCACGCAGATCCACGAGGCGATGCGGCCGATCTCGTCGCACGTGCCGTCGATCAGGATGCCGTCCGGTGACAGTCGCTCGCGCACGCGCCGCCAGGCACCCGGCACGTCGGACTCGGCATACTGCCGCAGCACGTTGAACGCCCTGACGACGTCGACCGCGCCCTCCACGGGCAACTCGAAGCCGCCGTGCCGGAAGGTGACGCCCGGACGCTCCAGCGGCAGTGCCGCGTCGACCCGCTCCGGGTCGATCTCGAGGCCGACCACCTGCACGTCCGGCCGCACCCTCGCCAGGTGCCGGTGCAGCTCCAGGGTCGTGACGGGGGAGGCGCCATAGCCGAGGTCGACGACCACGGGCTGGTGGGCCGCGCGCAGCCGCCACGCCTGGGGCCCCGTGATCCAGCGGTCGCTGCGGCGCAGCCGGTTCGGGTTCGTCGTGCCGCGGGTGACGGTGCCGACGGGTCGGTCGATGCGCACCATACGAGGGTAGAGAAACCGCGCACGCGACGGCCGGGCGAGTATCCCGCGCCGAGTTGCGGCATCCTCGCAGCGCGGTCGGAGAGCCGCTGCCCGATGCCGGCTCGAGCGCGCGGTGCGACAATGGCGGGCGATGACTTCGACAGGCTCAATCAATCGGATATCGGCGGGCTCGGGCGAGCAGCCGGCCTCCGGGCCGCGCCGCGTGGCGATGATCAGCGTGCACACGTCGCCGCTGGAGCAGCCCGGCACCGGTGATGCCGGCGGGCTCAACGTGTACGTCGTCGAGACGGCGCGTCGCCTGGCGCAGCGCGGTGTGGAGGTGGAGATCTTCACCCGCCGCACCTCAGCGGGCCTGGCCGAGGTCGCGCCGCTCGCCCCGGGTGTCATCGTGCGTCACATCGACGCCGGGCCCTACGAGGGCCTCTCGAAGGAGGACCTGCCGGGCCAGCTGTGCGCCTTCGCGGCCGGTGTGATGCGGCACGTCGCCGTCAGCCCGGAGGGGCACTACGACCTCGTCCACTCCCACTACTGGCTCTCCGGGCAGGTCGGCTGGCTCGCCGCCGACCGCTGGAACGTGCCGCTCGTGCACACGATGCACACCATGGCGCGTGTCAAGAACGCCGCGCTCGCCGACGGCGACCGGCCCGAACCCTCCGGTCGTGAGATCGGCGAGGACCAGGTGGTGCGTGCCGCGAGCTGGCTGGTGGCCAACACCGACACCGAAGCCCACGAACTGATCGACCTGTATGGCGCCGACCCGGCACGCATCCGTGTCGTGCGCCCCGGCGTCGACCTCGACACGTTCACCCCGGGCGACCGGGACCGTGCCCGTGACGCCGTCGAACTGCCCACCGACGCCCAGGTCGTCCTGTTCGTCGGACGGATCCAGCCGCTGAAGGCCCCCGACGTGCTGGTGCGGGCGATCGCCGAGATGGTCGACGCCGACCCGAGTCTGCGCAGCCGGCTGGTCGTGCCGATCGTCGGAGGACCGAGCGGGTCGGGTCTGCAGCGGCCGCGCGCCCTGCAGCAGCTCGCGCGCGACCTGGGCGTGCACGACGTCGTCGAATTCGTGCCGCCGGTGCCGCGCCAGGAACTCGTGCAGTGGTACCGCGCGGCCGATATCACGGCGGTGCCGTCATACTCCGAGTCGTTCGGCCTCGTCGCGCTCGAGGCGGAGGCCTCCGGGTCGGTCGTCGCGGCCGCGGACGTCGGCGG
>CAYPQR010000114.1:2622-8152 GCA_964412865.1 uncultured Intrasporangiaceae bacterium | reverse complement strand
CCGACGCGGTTGTCGAACCGGCCACGCTGAACGACACGCTGCGAGAGGCGACATCCCAGACGTTCGACAGGATCGACTCCGACGGCTGCCAGTCGACCAACGACACCGTCCTGGTGATGTCCTCGGGTGCGTCGGGCGCACGGCCCGATCGCACCGAGTTCGCGGAGGCCCTGACCGGCGTGTGCGCCGATCTGGCACGGCAACTGATCGCCGACGCCGAGGGATCCGCCCACGACATCGAGATCCGCGTGTGTGGCGCGGCGACCACCGACGATGCGCTGGAGGTGGCGCGTGCCGTCGCGCGCAACAACCTGCTCAAGTGCGCCGTTTTCGGCAACGATCCCAACTGGGGCCGGGTGCTGGCGGCGGTCGGCACGACCTCGGCGCAGTTCGACCCGGCCACGCTCGATGTGAGCATCAACGGCGTCCAGGTATGCCGGTCGTGCGGCGTGGGTGAGGACCGCTCGGCCGTCGACATGACGGCACGGGAGGTGCGGATCGTCGTGGAACTGCACGCCGGACAGGACGAGGCGACCATCTGGACCAATGACCTGACCCACGACTACGTCCATGAGAACTCCGCCTATTCAACGTGATCGCCGCGCCGGCCGATCGGATCGTGTGCCGACCGGTGCTCGAAACCGCCGGCACGTCATACGAAATCGCCATGATCGCGAGGTCAATCCATGAGCTTGAGAGACATCGGTGCCATCGCCACCGCGACGGACAAGGCCGGCACGCTGGTCGAGGCTTTGCCCTGGCTGCAGCAGTTCCAGGGTGCCCTGGTCGTCGTCAAGTACGGCGGAAATGCCATGACCGACGACGCGCTGAAGCAGGCGTTCGCCCAGGACGTCGCCTTCATGCGGTATGCCGGGCTGCGCCCGGTCGTGGTGCACGGTGGCGGTCCGCAGATCCAGCGGATGCTCGACCGACTCGGCGTGCGCAGCGAGTTCAAGGGCGGACTGCGTGTCACCACGCCCGAGGTCATGGATGTCGTGCGAATGGTGCTGACAGGCCAGGTGTCTCGGGAGCTGGTCGGCCTGATCAATCAACACGGGCCGCTGGCAGTGGGGATGTCGGGCGAGGACGGATCGCTCTTCGGCGCGAGACGGCGAGGCGCATACATCGACGGTGAAGAGGTCGACATCGGTCTCGTGGGAGACGTCAAATCGGTGAATCCCGAGGCGGTGCAAGACCTTCTCGCCGCTGGTCGTATCCCGGTGGTGTCCTCCGTGGCGCCCGACCTCGATCAGGACGGCACTTCCGAGGACGACGTGCACCCGCAGGTGCTCAATGTCAATGCCGACACCGCGGCGTCCGCGCTGGCCGTCGCGCTCGGTGCGAGCAAGCTGGTCGTCCTCACGGATGTCGAAGGCATCTATGCCGATTGGCCCGATCGCGACAGCCTGCTCAGCAGCATCGAGGTCACCGAGGCAGAAGCCATGCTCGGTGCGGTGGCCGCGGGAATGGTGCCGAAGCTCGAGGCGTGCGTGCGGGCCATTCGCGGCGGTGTCTCCCGGGCCCACGTGGTCGACGGAAGAGCTCCGCATTCACTGCTTCTCGAAGTCTTCACCGATGCCGGCATCGGCACCATGGTGCTGCCCGACTCACCCGACGAACCCCGCAAGGAGAGGCACTGATGACAACACAGGGCGATCTTCTGGATCGCTATGAGAACGCGCTGCTCGGAGTGTTCGGCCGGCCACCGCTCGTGCTCACCCGCGGTGACGGCTGCTACGTCTGGGATGCCGACGGCAAGCGATATCTCGACCTCGTGGGAGGTATCGCGGTCAACGTGCTGGGCCACGGTCATCCGGCCCTGGTCTCTGCGATCTCGAAGCAGGCCGGTGAACAGGTGCACATCTCCAACCTGTTCACCTCACCGGCACAGATCGCGCTGGCCGAGCGGCTGCTCGACGTGGCCGGCGCACCGGACGGTTCCCGAGTGTTCTTCGCCAACTCCGGCACCGAGGCGATCGAGGCCGCGATCAAGCTGAGCCGACGCACCGGCCGAAGCAGGATCGTTGCCGCGACGGGCGCGTTCCACGGTCGCACGATGGGTGCGCTGTCGCTCACGCACAAGGCGGCATACCGCGAACCGTTCGAGCCGTTGCTGCCGGGCGTGACGCACGTGCCGTATGGCGACATCGACGCGTTGCGTGCGGCCGTCACCGGCGACGTGGGCGCGGTCGTCCTCGAACCGATCCAGGGTGAGGCCGGCGTCCTCGAACCGTCCGCCGGATATCTGCAAGCCGCCCGAGAGCTGACCCGCGCGGCCGATGCCCTTCTGATCCTGGACGAGATTCAAAGTGGGATGGGGCGGACGGGGAAGTGGTTCGCGTTCCAGCACACCGATATCCAGCCGGATGCCGTCACCGTCGCCAAAGGACTCGGAGGGGGTGTGCCCATCGGTGCGCTGATCACGTTCGGATCGTTTGCCTCCGGGTTGCTGGGGCCGGGCCAGCACGGCACGACGTTCGGTGGCAATCCGCTGGCGTGCGCCTCCGGACTCGCCGTGCTCGACACCATCGAGAGCCAGGGCCTGCTGAGGGAGGCGAGCCGCGTGGGTGACCATTTGGTGCAGGCTGTCGCGAAGCTCGACCTTCCGGCGATAGCCGGGGTGCGCGGTGTCGGTCTGATGCGTGCGATCGAACTGAGCTCCGGCACGGCGGCGCGGGTTTGCGAGGCCGCGCGGGACGCCGGCTTCATTCTCAATCCCGTGGCGACCGACGCCATCCGGCTGGTGCCGCCGCTCATTCTCACGACGAGCCAGGTCGACGACCTGGCTGCGGCACTTCCCGACATCTTCGAAAGGGCAGGAGCATGAGGCACTTTCTCCGCGACGACGACTTGAGCCCGGGCGAGCAGGGGGCCGTGCTCGACCTCGCCCGGAGACTGAAGGTCGACCGGCACTCTCGCCGGCCGCTCGCCGGGCCGCAGGGCGTCGCGATCATCTTCGACAAGCCCACGCTGCGCACCCAGCTGTCGTTCACGGTCGGAGTCGCAGAACTCGGCGGATTCCCAACGGTCGTCGACGGCAATCTCGCCCAGATCGGTTCTCGCGAATCGATCCCGGATGTGGCGAGAGTCCTCGGCCGGCAGGTCTCGGTCATCGTCTGGCGCACCTACGATCAGTCGCGGATCGAGCAGATGGCGCAGTATGCGGGCGTCCCGGTCGTGAACGCACTCACCGACCAGTTCCACCCCTGCCAGATCCTCGCGGACCTGCTGACGATCTCGGAGCGCAAGGGTCCGCTCGCGGGCCGCAATCTGACCTATGTCGGCGACTGCGCCAACAATATGGCGCACTCCTACCTGCTCGGTGGCGCATCGGCCGGTATGAACGTGCGGCTCGCGGGCCCGGCCACACACCGGCCCGATCCGGCGGTCGTCGAACGGGCGCGGCAGATCGCGGCGCAGACCGGCGGGTCGGTCGCGGTGTTCGGTGACGCGAAGCAGGCTGCCGACGGCGCGGACGCGCTGATCACCGACACGTGGGTGTCGATGGGCCAGGAGGATGAAAAGGCCGAGCGACAGGGCATGAGCTCCCCGTTCGCGGACTTCGCCGTCGACGCAGGGCTGTTGTCACACGCCGCGGCGGATGCGCTCGTCATGCACTGCCTGCCGGCCTACCGCGGCTTCGAGATCAGCGCGGACGCGATCGACGGGCCGCAGTCGGTGGTGTGGGACGAGGCCGAGAACAGGCTGCACGCACAGAAGGCGTTGCTGTGCTTCCTGCTCGACCACCGAGGCGGCGACGCCGGATGATCGCAGGCACGCGCACCGCCCGGCAGCAGAGGATCATCGAGCTGATCCAGCGAGAGACCATCAGTTCGCAGACGGAGCTCGCCCAGAGGCTGATGGAGGACGGCGTCGATGTCACGCAGGCGACCCTGTCGCGTGACCTGGTCGAGGTGGGAGCCACGAAGGTTCGTCGCGGGCGCCAGCTGCTCTACGTCGTGCCGGGCGAGGGCGGAGACCGCACACCTCAAGGTGGCGGCGCGGCACACGAGGTCAGCGCGCGGCTGCGCAGGCTCTGCGCCGAGGTGCTGGTGACGGCCTCGGCGTCGGCCAATCTCGTGGTGCTCCGGACTCCGCCGGGGGCGGCCAACTATCTCGCGCAGGCCATCGATCAGGCCGAACCGCCGGACGTGCTCGGCACCATCGCCGGTGACGACACGATCGTGGTGGTGGCCAGCGGGCCCAAGGCCGCCCCTGGAGTGGTGGACTATTTCCTGGCGCTCACCGAGAGCGACTGAAGACGACGAGCTGGAGGAGACACCGTGCCGGATGATGCAGACGCCCGAGTGAGCCTGTGGGGTGGTCGGTTCGCCGACGGCCCCGCCGATGCCCTTGCGGCTCTGTCGAAGTCGACCCACTTCGACTGGCGCCTGGCGCCGTACGACATTGCGGGCTCCCGGGCGCATGCCGGGGTGCTGCATACGGCGGGACTGCTGGACGACTCGACGTATGACGCGATGCTCGAGGCGCTCGACCGGCTCCTGGCCGATGTGCGCTCGGGCGCCTTTGCCCCCGCCGCCGACGACGAGGACGTCCACACGGCGCTCGAGCGTGGCCTGATCGAGCGCGCCGGCCCCGATGTGGGCGGGCGGCTTCGGGCGGGGCGTTCACGCAACGACCAGGTCGCCACCCTGTTTCGCATGTATCTGCGCGACCACGCGCGCACCGTCAGCGCACTGGTGCTCGACGTCATCGACGCACTCATTGCCCAGGCGCGCACTCACCTTGGCGTCGCGATGCCCGGTCGCACCCACATGCAGCACGCTCAGCCGATCCTGCTCTCGCATCACCTGCTCGCCCACGCCTGGGCGCTCTTGCGCGACGTGCAGCGCTGGCGCGACTGGGACGTGCGAGCCGACGAATCTCCGTACGGATCCGGGGCGCTGGCCGGATCGTCTCTCGGTCTCGACCCGGAGGCGGTGGCGCGTGATCTCGGGTTCAGCCGGGCGACCGCCAATTCGATCGACGGCACCGCATCCCGGGACTTCGTCGCCGAATTCTGCTTCGTGAGCGCGATGACCGCCGTCGACATCTCCCGCATCGCCGAGGAGACGATCATCTGGGCCACCAAGGAGTTCGGATTCGTCACGCTGGACGACGGCTACTCGACGGGGTCGAGCATCATGCCGCAGAAGAAGAACCCCGACATCTCGGAGCTGGCACGCGGCAAGGCCGGCCGCCTGATCGGTGATCTGTCCGGCCTGATGTCGACGCTGAAGGCCCTTCCGCTGGCCTACAACCGCGACCTGCAGGAGGACAAGGAGCCGGTGTTCGACGGTGTGGACACCCTGGAAGTGCTGCTGCCCGCATTCGCCGGCATGATCGCAACGCTGCGATTCCATCCGGAGCGGCTGGAAGAGCTGGCACCGCAAGGGTTCTCACTTGCAACTGACATCGCGGAATGGCTCGTGCGCCAGGGCGTGCCGTTTCGCTCCGCGCACGAACTCGCCGGAGCCTGCGTGCGCGAGTGCGAAGACCGCGCCATCGAGTTGTGGGATCTGACCGATGA
>CAYPQR010000114.1:0-2522 GCA_964412865.1 uncultured Intrasporangiaceae bacterium | reverse complement strand
CCTGCGTGCGCGAGTGCGAAGACCGCGCCATCGAGTTGTGGGATCTGACCGATGACGATCTGCAGCGCATCTCACCCCATCTCACCCCAGGTGTGCGAGAGGTACTCGGCGTCGACGGCTCGCTGGCCTCCCGGTCGGCGCCGGGTGGCACGGCGCCCGGCCGGGTCGGGGAACAGCTTGCCCAGGCCGCGGACGCGGCGCGGGAAGCGCGTGAGTGGGCAGGCACCGGTTCACGATGACTCCGCCGCAAGTGGGTGGTACCGCGACGCCGCAGAGCTCTCGCTCGTGCCTCGCTCGATGCTTCTCAGGAGCCCCCGAATGAGTCAGCCGGACGACGTGCTGGCCTTCGCGGAGAGCCTGCTCGGACGCACGGTCACCCATGCGGGAGTGTCCGTGCGGCTCACCGAGGTCGAGGCGTATGCGGGCGAGCTGGACCCCGGATCGCATGCCTATCGCGGCAAGACGGCGCGCAACGCGGTCATGTTCGGGCCGCCTGGGCACCTGTACGTCTACTTCACGTACGGCATGCATCACTGCATGAACATCGCGTGCTCGCCCGAGGGCGACGCGTCGGCGGTGCTGCTGCGCGCGGGACAGGTCGTGGAGGGGCTCGATGTCGCACGTTCGAGGCGGGGTCGCTCGTCGGACCGCGACCTGGCGCGCGGACCGGCGCGGATGACCAAGTGCCTCGCCATCGACCTCACTCACAACGGCATACCGGTGGAGTCGTCGGGTGACGGTTTCGTGCTCGGTCCCGCTGCCGACATCGACCGTGCGCGGGTCCTGCGGGGTCCTCGCGTCGGGCTGCGCGGGCCCGGCGGCGACGGCAAGACGTTCCCGTGGCGTCTGTGGCTCGCCGACGAGCCGACGGTGTCGCCGTATCGCGCGGCGAAACCCCGTCGCAGGCACGGACCGGCATAGGGCACGCTAGATGCGTCGATGCGGCATGGTGACCTGCCGGCCGCGCATACGGAAAGGACCAGACGTGAGTGACATCTTCGACGAGCTGCAGTGGCGGGGCCTGGTGGCGCAGACCACCGACCTGGAGTCATTGCACGAGGCTCTTCGAAGTGGGCCGCTCACGATGTATGTGGGCTTCGATCCGAGTGCGCCGTCCCTGCACTTCGGCAACCTCGTCCAGCTGGTCGTGGCCCGCCGGATGCAGCGGGCGGGGGTGCGGGTGCTGTGCCTGGTCGGCGGTTCCACCGGCCTGATCGGTGACCCGAAGCCGGACGCCGAGCGCACGTTGCGCGACAAGGAGCAGGTCCGTGAGGCGGTGGCGCGGATCCGCTCCCAGGCCGAGGCGCTGTTGGAGTTCGACGGTGACAATCCCGCCATCATGGTGAACAACCTCGACTGGACGGAGGGCATCACGGCCCTCGATTTCCTGCGCGACATCGGCAAGCACTTCCGAGTCAACACGATGATCAAGAAGGACGCCGTGTCCGCGCGCCTTCACAGCGACCAGGGCATCAGCTACACGGAGTTCAGCTACCAGATCCTGCAGGCGCTGGACTACCTGCACCTTTACCGCACGTTCGGCTGCCGGTTGCAACTCGGCGGAAGCGACCAGTGGGGCAATCTGATCGCCGGCGTCGACCTCATCCGCAGCGCCGAGGGCGAACACGTGCACGCGATGACGACGCCGCTGCTGACCGACGCGGCAGGCCGCAAGTACGGCAAATCCGAGGGCAACGCGATCTGGCTCGATCCGGAATTGACCAGTCCCTACGCCTTCTATCAGTACTGGATCAACATCGAGGACTCCGAGGTCATCAAGCTCGTCAAGGTCTTCACCGACCTCGGCGTCGACGAGATCGCCGAACTCGAGACGCAGGTCGAACGCCGGCCGTTCCGGCGCGAGGCACAGCGACGGCTCGCAGCGGAGGTCACCACGCTGGTGCACGGGCCGGACGCCACCAAGGCGGCTCAGGATGCCTCGGACGCGCTGTTCGGCAAGGGTGACGTGCACGTGCTCGACGAGCGCACGCTGGAGGACGCGACCGGAGAGCTGCCGGGCGGTGCGGTCGCCGTCGGTGCCGGCGTCGTCGATGTGCTCGTCGCCACCGGCGTCGCCGAGAGTCGCAATGCGGCCCGGCGCCTCATCGGCGACGGAGGGGCTTCGCTGAACAACGCGAAGATCACCGACCCCGACAGCACCATCGCCGAATCGGACTTCCTGCACGGGCGCGTCGCCATCGTGAAGCGCGGCCGGAAGTACCTCGCAGCCGCTCGAAAAGCGGTGTGAGGCAAGACACAGCACATACGGCCGTCACGGATTTGGCGATCGCGACGAGGGTGCCGTAATGTTCTCCAGGTCGCCTTCGGACGGCACGGACGATCTGCGGACCGGACGTGCGCGAAGCGGCCCATCGTTCCGGGAGATCCCGATTGGGAATCCGAAAAGAAGGATGGTAAGTTTTAACCAGTCGCCACGGGCGATCGGAGAAATCCGGAAGTCCTGAATGCGAACCGTTTTTTGAGAACTCAACAGCGTGTCGAGTGATTGATGCCAGATTTTT
>CAYPQR010000113.1:0-8154 GCA_964412865.1 uncultured Intrasporangiaceae bacterium | reverse complement strand
CGCCGCGCTGCAACGACCCGACGATGTGGTGCGGGAGGTTGTGTTCCCCGCCGTGACCGGCGGAGAGGAGACGCTCCGGGAGCTGGTGCACGAGTTCAAGACCAAGGGGCCGGTATACCGACGCACCGTGCAGACCACCCTGCGGGCCTCCTACACCGGGCACTACCGCCGCGGCCTGATCGCGCTGCTGGGCGTGCTGGAGTTCCGCAGCAACAACACCACGCATCGGCCGGTGATCGACGCGCTGGGCCTGATTCACCGGTACGCGGCCGCGGGGAACCTGACCTACTACCCACTCGGCGAACACGTCCCAACGCACCGCGGCGCCACCGGCGACTGGGCGCCGCTGATCTACCGCACGGACACCCGCGGCCGGAACCGGGTGACCCGCATGGTGTACGAGGTCGCCACCTTCCAGGCACTACGCGAGCAGCTGCGCTGCAAGGAGATCTGGGTCGTCGGGGCGCACTCCTGGCGCAACCCCGACCAGGACCTGCCGACCGACTTCGAGCAGCACCGCGAACACAACTACCGCGAGCTGCGCAAACCGCTGGACCCGAGCGTGTTCATCGACCAGCTGCGCACCGAGATGACCACCGCCCTGGACGAACTGGACACCGCGCTGCCCAGCCTGGACTGGTTGGAGGTCACCGACCGGGCCGCCGGGCCGATCCGGTTGACCCGGCACGAGGCCGCGCCCGAACCGGTCAGCCTGCGCCGGGTCAAGGCCGAGGTCGCGCGCCGGTGGGGCACCGTCGCCTTGATCGACGTGTTGAAGGAGACGGTGCTGCGCACCGGCTGCCTGGACCAGGTTGCCGCCGTCGCCGGTGGCGGCGGCACCCTGCCGCCTGAGGTGCTGGCCGAGCGGTTGATGCTGGTCATCTACGGTTATGGCACCAATACCGGCATCCGCGCGGTCGTGGCCGGCCACGGGCACACCCACGGTGAGGAGCAGCTGCGGTACGCCCGCCGCCGCTACCTGACGAAGGAGGCCGCCGAACAGATCGCCATCGGTATCGCGAACGCAACCTTCGCCGCTCGCCGCCGGTCGCTGTGGGGTGCGGGGTCGACCGCGGTCGCCTCCGACTCCACCCACTTCCGCTCCTGGGATCAGAACGTCTTCACCGAATGGCACTCCCGCTACGGCGGCCGCGGGATCTTGATCTACTGGCACGTTGAACGCGGGTCCATGGTGATTCACTCCCAGCGCGTGCGCGCCTCCGCCTCGGAGGTGCACGCGATGGTCGAGGGCGCGATCCGGCACGGCACCACCATGAGCGTGGAGGGCAACTATGTCGACACGCATGGGCAGTCCGAGATCGGGTTCGGCATCACTCGCCTGTTGGGGTTCGACCTGCTGCCACGGATCAAGGCGATCAACCACGTCAGGCTCTATCGCCCCGTGGCCGGGCAGCCCGACGCGTACCCGCGGCTGGGCCCGGCGTTGACTCGGCCGATCCGGTGGGACCTGATCGGCCAGCAGTATGACCAGATGATCAAGTACGCCACCGCGATCCGGCAAGGCACCGCCTCAACCGAGGCGATCCTGCGCCGGTTCACCCGCGCCGCCTCGCACCCCACCTACCAGGCCATGCTGGAGGTCGGCCGCGCCCAACGCACCCTGTTCGTCGCCCGGTATCTGCGCGACCGGCAGCTGCAACGCGAGATCACCGAGGGCCTGAACGTGGTCGAGGCGTTCAACCGGGCCAACGCGGTCCTCTACTACGGCAAGGGTGCCGAGATCGCCTCCAACCGCGCCGACGAGCAGGAGATGAGCGTGGCCTGCCTGCGGATCCTGCAAGCCGCCCTGGTCTACTTGAACACCCTGCTCCTGCAAGACGTCCTCGCCGAAGACCAATGGGCGGACGGCTTACCGAGCACGATCGGCGCGGCCTGTCACCGCTGTTCTGGGGACACATCCAGCCCTACGGCGAAGTCAAACTCGACATGCACGCTCGCCTCGATATCCGTGGCGATGCCCCATCAGACCGCCCGTAAACCGATCGTCCTACGGACACGGACGGCAGGTGTCCAGGCGCGGCCCCTGAGCCGCAAGGGCGTGCTGATGGTTGCGAGCTTGAAGGGTTGACCATCTTGCGGCGCAGGCGTTAACTATCGGTCAGGAGTCGTTCGATGACAGAGTTGTCAGGGGAGCACCATGAAACTTCGGCTTAAGAGTTTGATCAGCATTCCGGTATTGGCTGGTGCGTCGATGTTCATGGGGGCTGCGAGTCCGGCTTCGGCGGCTAGCCCTGATCCTGTTTCATCAAGTGGAGTTGCGGTGCCTGCCGCGATCACGCCGGGCTCGGTCATCTTGGGCTATAAAGATCAGAGTGGGCAGGTGATTTCCTTGCCCGATTCGGGAGTCCATCCGGATCTCGGCTGCACGCCCGAAGGTTTGCCGGACCATCCTCATGCTCCATCCGGGGAAGACTACGTTGGTGGACACGGAACCTGGAAGAAAGGTACGTGTCATAACGACACCGCACACGTCTACAATTGCCTCTACGAGTACTACTCCGACGGGTACTTCTACAAGAAGGGCTGCTCTAAGACCGTAACGCTCCGTGCGGGAGAGAGTGGACGCGGCCACCGGTCGACTGTACACGTCCCCTGCGACTCCAAGAAAAATCAATAACCTGGAGCAACAGGATCGATGTCGACGTCATTGGTGAAATCGACACAGGGGACCAGCCCACAAAGAAGAAAGACGTCCATTGCGTGAAATACTGAGCAAATGTATTTCTCTTAGTGATCGGATGAGTTCTTGGCACTTAGCGAGGTCAAGTAGATGCTGGAGCCAGGCGTAGCCGGAGAAGCTGAGTGGATCTGTGCTGCAGCCGACACGACGAGCTACCCAGTAACGTTTTTCGGACCACCTGGCTTCCCGTCCTACGCGAGAGTCCGGTTCATCCCCGACCCAGAGTTCGACGGTCAGAATGAAACAGACGCAGCCCTGCCTGCAGCTCATCTTTCGGATCTTGCACGGTCGCGCCGGACGCTGGACATCTTAGGTGAGTTCACGACAACGGCGAATGTCTGCTACTTTTCATTTTGCCCCGCTTTGATGGGTAATTCGGAATATCGTAACTCGATTTTCTGGGTATCTGGCGAAAGCTACACATTGCTCGTTGGACAGCTTGCGGACGTCGAAGAGTGGGGCGTGAATCGTGATCTGTTTCCTGACGACTTCTCGCCGCCAGCTTTCGCTTGGCCCGCTGACCACGCATGGGTTTTTGCCTGTGACGTCGACCCGCACTGGGCGGGTATCGGTGCCGCAAACGTCGCCATTGAAGCGTTGCTTGCGGATAGCATGATCGATGCGGTAAGGGCGGACCCCACAGCCGGAATTCCGCGGTACGGTTAATGGACGGTGGCGGCCTGAGGAGTTCTGGGATCGGCGTGCCCTCGTTCTGATGCGCCGAGGCTGGCGGCCCGACGTTGTGAAGATGGCTGGCGGCCCCGTGCAGCGGTCAGGTTATGCATACCGCATCAAGAATGCCTACTTTGGTGCCGGGGGCCAGCAGCAGGCAGGGGTCCGCCGCCGCAGACGGACCGCCGGCCGATCGCGCCGCAAGCGGAACCACCACCGGTGAAACTGCACGTCAGCGGCTCGTCCAGCCCCGGCGCGACGGCACCCGTCCCGTAGGAGTCGTCCGGAAGCCGTCACCAAAACGGGCTCTTCATACCTGCGGTGGGGGTAGGTGCTCGTCGTGGGTGAGTCCGCCGCCGATCAGGAGCATGCGTAGCCGGTAGTTGTCGCGGTTACGGAAGCCTCGGGCGATGCGGCGTTGCAGCTCGATGAGCCCGTTGATCGCCTCGGTGCCACCGTTGTTGGACCGTCGGGTGGTGAAATAGGCCAGGAACGCCTCACGCCACCTCCTCAAGGTCGTGCCGAGTCGCTTGATCTCCGGGATCGGACATGACGGGAACGAGTCGAGGATCTTCTCGGCGATCTTGCGCCCGGCGGCCAGGTCACCCTCCCGGTAGGCGTCGCGCAGCTGCTGTGCAGGCTGCCAGGCGATATGCACCTCGTCGTGCCGCTCGTCGACGGCGATCGCCTCGGCCAATCGTGCCTGCTGTCGCTCGGTCAGCCGTTCCTTCCCGCAGTGCAAGATGGTACGGATCCCGTACAGCGGGTCGCCGTGCCGTCCGCGGTGACTGAGGGTCTCTTGCTGCACGCGGCGACGGACCTCGTCGACGGCCTGACCACCGAGCTTGACGACGTGGAAAGCATCGAGGACTGCTGTCGCGTCTTGCAGTTCGTCATCAATCGCGTTCTTATACCCCTGAAACGGGTCGAGCGTGGCGACTCTGATCCCGGCCGTGAACTTGCCACCCCGGTCATCGAGCCAGTTCTTGTAGACGGCGGCCGACCGGCCCGGCACGAGGTCCAGTAGCCGCGCGTTGACACGTCCCTTCGCATCGCGGGTCAAGTCCACCATCCCGGTCAGCTCCTTCGGCCCGCGTCCGCCCTTCTCAGGCGGCTTGGTCGACACGTGATGCCAGATGTGTTCGTCTACGCCGAGGTCGGTGACACCGTCGAATCGACTGTCGTCGGCGGCCATGGCCTCCAGTAGCGGCCTGATCGAGGATCAGACGGTGCGCCAGCTCGTGCCCAGTTGCCGGGCGACGCCCTGCACCGAGGCGTTCTCCCGGCGGATCTGGCGAATCGCCCACCAGCACGCCCGCGTCGACAACAGCGCCCGCGGCGCGGCAACGTGATCGGCGTGTTCGGTGAATGTCTTGGTCAGACACTCCGTTTCGGGGCAAGTCCCGGTGCGCTTGCGCCACCGCAGCAGCACCGGCCGCCCGAAACATGGCGCGTCGATCACGGTGTGTGTCCGGCGGCCGTGGCTCTCGGCGACGACACCACACGACGGGCACCCCCAACGGCCCGGGCGGCGACTCGATCGTCACCACCAGATGCTCGCCCCGCTCCTCGACGTCGAGTAGGTGGTAGCCGTGCAGGCCGATGAGCAGGTCACAGTTGTCGCAGTACTGGCGAGTCGAGCAGGCGCGGGCACAGCCGCACCCCGTAGGGTCAGACATCGTCGAGGTCCTCGGAGAATCAGCGAGCTTGGTCGCTTCCGATCTTCAAGGGCCTCGACGCTTCATCTGGGCACCAGTGGCTTCCGCGCGTGTCGTGCCCGTCGTCGAGGAGCTCCCAATCGAGCATGGTGAGCGCGCCCAGGTGCGAGCCGCAGCAGCTGCGACTGGATCGATGTGACTGATTCGTTGACGTCTCTCGTCCGCGGTGCTAGACCGAGAGGTCAGGGGCTGGAGCATGCATCCGGTCCGAGCGTGAAGGCAGGGGGCATCATGAAGAGGTACTTACTATTCGACGCTGACTGCGTGCGCTGTTCCCATGCGGCGGCCAGTGCGGAGTTGGCCGCCTCCGGATGGTTAACGACGGCCAGCCTTTCCGACCCGAAGATGCAGGAACTGTTGGGTCAATGCGGTACCGGGCGGCGGCGTTGGGAGCCAACGCTGCTCGAAGTTAGCGACACGGGCTCGGTTCGCGCGTTTACTGGTTCGCGGCTATCCGCGCACCTCCTGCGGCATCTGGGGGTACGTCGGTCGATGCAGGTACTGCGAGGAGTTCGAGCCAGTCTCAGCACAAATACCCCATCGGACGAGGCTGTGTCGGTCACTCGCCGACGGATCCTGCAATGGACTGGGGGTGCACTCGGTGTGGCGGTCCTCGCCACAGGATGGCCGATCACGGCCCATGCGGCGACAGGTCCGCGGCTTCGTGGCGGCGCGCCTGCTGGCCTCAAACCGACACCGATTGACTCCTCAACGGTCGCGAAGCTGGCCCCACTGCCGATCGTTCAGGCAGCCAGTGGCCACTTCGGTGATCCGGACTGGTCACACGCGCAGCAGGTTGCCTTGCGCGACTCCGAGGTGCGCGGTTACGTGGTCCCGCTTGTCGCTCATTCCGCGTCAACCGGATATGTTTTGACGCTGATTCACCGACACCCGGCCGCTCGGTACGAGGGTGTCGTACTGGGTGTGCAACGCGGTGGCGACACGCTCACGACCTCCGTCAACACCCCTGTCGGCGGCGTGATTGGGACGATTCGGAGCACGGGTCAGGGCGCTAACCAAATTCACGTTGAACCTGGCGCGGCCAGCGTGATCGCGATCGCCGATCGCGAGGTCGAGCCCGACCTGGTGCCAGAGGTCAGCTGGGGGTGCGTCATCGGCTGTCTCGCGGGAAACGTCAGCGAGACGTGCTTCGATGCGTGCTTGAACTGTGACAGCTTCCCCGGCTGTATTCCGTGTGAGGCGTGCGCCGGGTTCTGGCTCGTGTACTGCAGCTTCTGGGTGTGCTGAGCGGGCATGGATGCCATACGCGACGGGTTGCATTATGGAGCCTGGGGGTCTGGGCCCGCGCTCTTGCTGCTTCATCCGCCGGGCTGGGACCGCAGGATCTGGGACTTGTGTATCCCCCACCTGTCCGACGACTATCGCTGCATTGCTCCAGATCAGAGGGGCTGGGGCAGATCGGAATGGAGCCCGGAGAAGATCGATCTGCTGGCCGATGCGCGGAACGTCCTGGGCGATGCGACAGTGGGTCCACCGGTATGGGTGGTATCGGACGGTAGCGCCGCGGACTTGGCACTCGGGCTGACGTTGAGCGGCGACCCTGTCGTCGGCGGTCTCATGTTGTTCAACCCCTCGTTGCGTGAGTACCTGGACCCCCGCCTGCCGTCCTACTTGGGGCAAGTGGTCAGCGAGCAACGCAGCGATGTCCTCTCGACGATCGGAGGTCGAGCCATCGGCGACCCTAGTGTCGACGGGCTCCGGCGTGCCACCAAGTCGCTGATTGACGAGACCGACGACGGGTCTGCCGACCGTGATCGGGCCAGACACTTACTGGACGCCATGATGGAAACGGGATTCGCCCGGGGCAAGCAACCGCAGGCAACACAGCCCATCCGAGTCGTAGATCGCCTCGACGAGGTGGCAGTCCCCGTGTTGATCGTCACCACAGGCGAGAACCCGGCCAAGCTCGCCACGGCCCGCGAACTCGTCCGGGGCCTTGGGACCGCCAACCTCGCTTCCTCCGTGTCCGAGTGGGAAGCACCCTTCCCACTCGCCCAACCACGCCAGGCGGCCCAGCTGATCCGGCAGCACTTCGATTCCGCCTCCGAGACCGGCCTGCCTCACGCATAACTGCCTAATACCCGCAGATGTGCCCCGTCACCCGCCACTTCTGGTCTGTACCCCGCACGGAGCTATACCCATTCCGAACACCGCCCCACCGCAGGTATGAAGAGCCCCAAAACGGGCCCCTCTTGCGGAACACCTCGACCGTCTCGGAAAACTACAGGTCAATGAGACATTACGATCGGCCCAGACCGCCTGTCCGCAGACCACGTGGTCCCGCAGGCCAAGATGTCTCAGATAGTCATCTCACCGTGGAACGTCTCATACGTGGGCCAGGAGTGGGTTTATGAGGCAAACTGGCTGCCATGCGGCAACTCGGCTACACCAGGATCAGCACGCCCAGCCAAGACGCGCAACTCCAGGTCGACGCTCTCGTGGCCGCCGGGGTCGAGCCGCGAGACATCTTCGCCGACGTCACCTCCGGGTCCCGAGTTGCAACCAAGCGGCCCGGGATGGGCCGGTTGCTGAAGTACGCGACTGCCGGGGACACCGTGGTCGTGTGGCGCGTCGACCGACTCGGCCGGTCCCTGATCGACATACTCAACACCGTCAAGCTATTGCAAGACAAAGGGATTGGAGTCCGCTCCGTCCAGGACGGGATCGACCCCGCCACCACGTCGGGCCGGCTGATGCTGAACATGCTCGCCACCCTGGCCGAATACGAACGCGAGTTGATCACCGAACGCGTCAACGCCGGCATCGCCGCCGCACGCCAGTCAGGCACTCGATTCGGCCGCCCACCTGTCGACCCCCAAGTGATCGCCGAAAAGCTCGCCGTCGCCACCGAGGCCAGAGCCAAGGGCCGCACCGCGGCAGACGCCGCTCGGCTGGTCGGTTGGAGCCGGGCCACTCTCTACCGCCACCAGGCCGAAGCCGCTCACGCCCCCAAGAGTCAGACGTCCGCGAGATAGCCGACTCTCATCTGGCCCAGCGCGGCGTGCCCATTGCGGCTCCTGACAGCAGCGTTACCAGCACCCC
>CAYPQR010000112.1:0-8233 GCA_964412865.1 uncultured Intrasporangiaceae bacterium | reverse complement strand
CGGCGACGTATTCGGGGTCGGCGCTGTCGTCGGCCAGGATCGCGATCTCGGTGGGACCGGCCTCGGCGTCGATACCGATGATGCCCTTCAGCAGGCGCTTCGCGGCCGCGACGTAGATGTTGCCGGGGCCGGTCACCAGGTCGGCCGGCTCGCACACAATCGTGCCGGTCTCGTCGGCGGCGCCATAGGCGAACATCGCCACGGCCTGTGCCCCACCGGCGGTCAGCACCTCGTCGACACCCAGCAGGGCGCAGGCGGCGAGAATCGTCGGATGGGGATATCCCGCGAACGCGCCGGTGTTTGCGGCCTGGGGCGGGCTGGCCACCGCGAGCGACGGCACCCGCGCCGCCTGGGCCGGCACGACATTCATCACGACGCTGCTCGGGTAGACGGCGAGACCGCCCGGAACGTAGAGCCCGACACGGCGGACCGGCACCCATCGTTCGGTCACGGTGCCGCCCGCCGTGACGCGAGTGGTCGTGTCGGTGCGGCGCTGGTCGTCGTGCACCATCCGCGCGCGGCGGATGGACTCCTCCAGGGCGGCGCGCACCCGCGGATCGAGCGCCTCGACGGCTGCCTGCAGCACCTCCTGCGGCACCCGCAGCGACGGTGGACGCACCTTGTCGAACTTCTCCGAGAGATCGAGAAGCGCCGCGACACCCTCATGATGGACCCGCTCACAGATCGGTCGAACGGCGTCGAGTGCAGCCTCGACGTCGAGTTCGGCACGGGGCAGCGTGTCGCGCAGGCTGCGGGAGTCCAACGACTCCCAGGCGGCGCCGCGCAGATCGATACGGGAGTTCACGACGGTCATTCTAGGCAGTGCCGGGGTGAGGACCGGTCGCCGTCCAGGCCGCGGAACGCCGCCACGAAACGCAGGACCGGAACGTCATGGAGGCGTCGACCTGCATGAGAATGCGGTCCGAACCGCTGTCAGACCGCATTCTGCCCACCGACCGGCGTGAGAATGCGACGCGACCCACCGTTCAGCGGCGCGCCCACCGCTCCGGGCCTACCGGGTTCGTGGCCGCGTGAGGAACAGCGCTACGGCCAGCGCGGCGCCCCATACGAGGAACAGCGGATCCCACAGCCAGGCATGACCGATCATGCCGCTGCGGTCGTAGCCACCGGCCGGCTCCACGACGCCGGCGAGGACGAGATTGCCGGTCAGTGTGTTGAGTCCGCCCCACACGATCAGCACACCCGCGCCGAGCCAGCACACGACCCTGACCACCCCCGCCCTGCGCAGCCTCCGCCTGCTCGCCTGCAACACCGGCAACAGCGCGAAGCCGATCTTGACCGCGGCAACAGGCAGCAGGAGCAGACGGCGATCGGCAAACGCATCGACCATTTGACGACCCACGGTGTCGAGTAGCCAGTCGCCGCCGAGCGCCCAGTAGAGGCTGAACAGCCCGTGGACACCTCCGGCGACGGCCACGATCCCCAGCGCCCACCACGCCCCGGGCGACGCACGCACCTCACCGTCTCGCGTTGGGTTCACATCATCGACTCTGCCAGCCCGCGCGCGACCACACCATCGGGGAAGTCCCGGGTTCGGCGTGAGACGGGCTCGGGGTCAGCGGCGCCCTAGCGCGTGGTCGGGTGATCGTCGCGCATCTCGCTCAGATCGGTGCCGTAGAAGCGCATCTCGGTCACGGCGCGCGCCTTGCGGGCAAGACGCAGATAGTGCTCGTTCAACTCGTATCCCGACCCCGCACGCCAGCCGAGGATGCGCGCGATGGCGTCGGCGTCGACCAGGCTGCTCGGCAGACTGTCGACCGGGCGGCCACGCCAGAGCACCGACGCGTCGCGCAATGCCGAGGCCAGACACCACGATTCGCGCAACATCGCAGCTTCGTCGTCGGTGAGCAGGCCGTGCTCGGCCATGACTCGCAGCGTGCTGATGGTGCCGGTGCGGCGGAGCTCCGGGATGTGCCCCGCATTGCGCAGCTGACACAGTTGCACCGTCCACTCCACGTCCGACAGGCCGCCCCGCCCCAGCTTGAAGTGGCTGCGCACATCTCCCCCACGCGGGATGCGCTCCGCCTCCATGCGAGCCTTCAGCGTGCGGATCTGGCGCACCGCGCGTTCGCTGATGCCGCCCTCCGGCCATCTCAGCGGATCGACCAATTTCATGAACCGCGCAGCCACGTCCGAGTCTCCGGCGACCGGCGCCGCCCGCAGCAGCGCCTGCGCCTCCCAGCCCTCCGACCACTTGGCGTAATACGCCGCGTACGACTCCAGAGTGCGCACGATCGGACCCGCCTTGCCCTCCGGGCGCAACCCTGCATCCACCTCCAGGCCCGGGCCCGGTCTGGTGCCCGAGAGTGCTCGACGCAGATAGGTGACGACCTGCGTGGCCTGCGCACTCGCGGCCTCGGGGTCGGCGCCCTCCCGGGGATCGTGCACGAACAGCACGTCGGCGTCGCTGGCGTACCCCATCTCGTCGCCGCCCAACCGACCCATCCCGATGATCGACAGGCGGGTGGCCAACGGTCCGCCGGCGTCGCGCTCGACGTGACGCACCGCGACGTCGAGCACCGCTTGCAGCGTCGCCTTGGTCAGGTCGCCGAGCGCATCCTGCACCTCGTCCAGGTCGAGGATCGCGGCGAGGTCGGCGACGGCGATCCGGATCAACTCGGTGCGGCGGATGCTGCGGACGGCGACCACGGCGCCGTCGTCGTCATCCTCCTGACGGTCGACCGCAGCCCGCATCGCCGTCAGGATCTGCTCGTGCGACAGCGGCCGCAGGTTCTTCGTGCTGCCGAACAGAGCGACCGCGGAGGTGGTGCGCTCCAGCATCTCGCCCACATACCGGCTGCTGGCGAGCACCTTCGCGAGCGTCTGCGCCGCTCCCCCTTCGTCACGCAGCATCTTCAGATACCAGTGCGTCGAGCCCAGCGAGTCGCTGATGCGGCGGAAGGCGAGCAGCCCCAGGTCGGGGTCGGCCTCCTGCGCGAACCACTGCAGCATCACCGGCATCAGGGTGCGCTGGATCGATGCGCGGCGACTCACGCCGCGGGTGAGCGCCTCCATGTGTCGAATCGCACCCTTCGGGTCACGAAATCCCAGTGCCTGCAACCGGTCCCGCGCGCTCTCCGGCGTCATCCGGGCGTCGTCCTCGGACAGGCGCGCGACGGCCGACAGCAGTGGCCGATAGAACAGCCGGCGGTGCAGCCTGCGCACCTCACGAGCCTCCTCGCGCCACTGCTGAACAACCGCGTCCGCCGGTGCACTGCGGTGCCCCACCGCGCGGCCGAGCCGGCGCAGCTCCGCCGCAGCGGTGGGCATCAGGTGGGTGCGGCGCATCCTCGACAACTGGATGCGGTGCTCCAGCACGCGCAGCACGCGGTAGGCGTCGTCGAGTTCGTGCGCGTCGACCCGGCCGATGTAGCCACCTCTCGACAGTGCATCGATCGCATCGAGCGTGCCGCGATCCCGCACGCTCTCGTCGGTGCGCCCGTGGACCAGTTGCAGCAGCTGGACGCTGAACTCGATGTCCCGCAGTCCCCCCGGACCGAGCTTCAGCTGCCGCTGCGCCTCCTCCTTCGGCACGTGCTCCTCGACGCGGCGGCGCATCGCCTGCACGTCCTCCACGAAGCGGTCACGGCTCGACGCCTCCCACACCATCGGTCGCACACTGTCGATGTATGCATCGCCCACGTCGGCGTCGCCCGCGACCGGGCGCGCCTTCAACAGGGCCTGGAACTCCCACGTCTTGGCCCAACGCTCGTAATAGGCCCGATGGCTCTCGACGGTGCGCACCAGCGGCCCGTTCTTGCCCTCGGGCCGCAGCGCGGCGTCCACGGGCCACAGCGCCGCCTCCGAGGCAGGCTCGGTGCAGGCGTTCATCATCGCCGTCGCGAGCTTCGCTCCGACCCGCAGCGCCTCGTCCTCGTCGGCGCCCTCCGCCGGCTCGGCCACGAAGATGACGTCGACATCGCTGATGTAGTTCAGTTCCCGGCCGCCACACTTGCCCATCCCGATGACGGCAAGGCGGCACTGGTCGCTGCCATCGGTCTCCCGGCGCGCGATGCCCAGGGCCGCATCCAGCGCCGCTGCCGCCAGATCGGCGAGGGCCGCCGCGACCTCGGGGAACTGCTCGAACGGGTCGGCCATCAGGTCGACGGTCGCGATCTGCACGAGCTGGCGGCGGTATGCGGTGCGCAACGCGTCGTAGGCCTGGTGCCCGGTCAGGTCGCCGACCTCTCCGCTCAGCGCAGCGACCAACTCCCCGTACGGCCGGATCCGCGCATCGACGACATCACGCCACTGATCATGATGCAGCACAAGATGATCGGTCAGGGCTGACGACGCCCCGAGGAGTTTGATCAGCCGGTCGCGGCCCTCCCCGTCCTCCTCGGCCAGAAGTCGCGCCACCTGCTCCTGTTCGCGGCGCGGGAGCACCTCACGCAGCCGCACCAGCCCGAGCAGCGCCCGATCCGGGTCGGCCGCGGCGGCCAGCCGCGGGATCAGCGACCAGTCCTGCGGGCCCACCCAGTCACCGAGCTCGTCCAGCAGGCCGAAGGCGCGGTCGGGGTCGGTCAGGCCGACGCGCACCAGGGTGCCGCGCCAGTGCTCCCAGTCCGCCGCGCTCACAGCCGATTGAGGTAGTTGTCGAGCTCGAACTGGGTCACCTGATCGCGATACGCATTCCACTCGGCCTTCTTGTTGCGCAAGAAGAACTCGAAGACGTATTCACCGAGGGTCTCGGCCACCAGGTCGCTCTTCTCCATCAGGTGCACCGCATGGTCCAGGGATGCCGGCAGCGGGTCGATGCCCATGGCCCGCCGCTCCCGGTCGGTGAGGTTCCAGACGTCGTCCTCGGCCTCCGGCGGCAGTTCATACCCCTCGTCGATGCCCTTCATGCCGGCCGCCAGCAGGACGGCATACGCCAGGTAGGGGTTGGCGGCCGAGTCGATCGACCGGATCTCGACGCGGGTGCTCTGCCCCTTGCTGGGCTTGTACATCGGCACCCGCACCATCGCACTGCGGTTGTTGTGGCCCCAGCACACGTGCGCCGGCGCCTCGGCACCTCCCCACAGACGCTTGTAGGAGTTGACCCACTGATTGGTGACCGCGTTGATCTCTCCCGCGTGCCGCAGGATGCCGGCGATGAACTTCCGGCCGGTGTCGGACAGCTGGTATGGCGCCCCGTCGGAATGGAAGACATTGCGGTCGCCCTCGAACAAGGACACGTGGGTATGCATGCCCGAACCGGGTTGACCCTGCAGCGGCTTGGGCATGAACGACGCGAAGTATCCCTGCTCCAGCGCGACCTCCTTGACGACGGCGCGGAAGGTCATGATGTTGTCGGCGGTCGAGAGGGCGTCGGCATACCGCAGATCGATCTCGTTCTGGCCGGGGCCACCCTCGTGGTGACTGAACTCGACCGAGATGCCCATGCTCTCCAGCAGCGAGATGGTGGCGCGGCGGAAGTCGTGGCCGGTGCCTCGCGGCACGTGGTCGAAGAACCCGGCCGAGTCGACGGGCACCGGTTTGCCATCACGCAGCGCCGATTCGAAGAGATAGAACTCGATCTCGGGATGTGTGTAAAAGGTCAGGCCCTTGTCGGCGGCCCGCGCCATGGCGCGTTGCAGCACATAGCGCGGATCGGCCAGGCTCGCCGATCCGTCGGGAAGCCGAATATCGGCGAACATCCGTGCGGTGCCCGGGTTCTCACCGCGCCAGGGCAACACCTGGAAGGTGCTCGCATCCGGCAGCACCAGCATGTCGGCCTCGAACACACGAGCAAGGCCCTCGATGGAACTGCCGTCGAAACCGATGCCCTCCGCGAAGGCACCCTCGAGCTCGGCGGGTGCGACCGCCACCGACTTCAGCATGCCGAGCACGTCGGTGAACCACAGCCGCACGAAGCGGATGTCGCGTTCTTCGATGGTCCTGAGCACGAACTCCTGCTGACGATCCATACCCGTGATCCTGCCTTACGCCGGCGCACCTGGCGAGTGGGAGGCCCGCACGACATGGACCGTCGCCCGGCATCGCGGCGGGTGGCTATGTTGGGAGCCATGACTGAGCAGCCAGCACCCTACGGATCCGGCGCACACGCATCGACCGACGAGACGGCCAGGCCCCGGCGCCGCACCCGCATCACGCACCTGCAGCAGATGAAGGAGCGCGGTGAACGATGGGCCATGCTCACGGCATACGACCAGTATGCGGCGCAGGTCTTCAACGAGGCCGGTGTGCCGGTGCTGCTGGTCGGGGACTCCGCGGGCAACAACGTGTTCGGTTACGACACGACGCTGCCGGTCACCAGCGACGAACTGATCCCGCTGGTGCGCGCCGTTGTGAGCGGGGCGCCGCAGGCCCTCGTGGTGGCCGACCTGCCGTTCGGTTCCTACCAGCGCAGCCCGCAGCAGGCGTTCGACACCGCGGCGAGGTTCATGAAGGAGGGCCGCGCGCACGCCGTCAAACTCGAGGGCGGCGCCCACATGGCGCCGACCGTGAAACTGCTCACCGACGCCGGCATCCCGGTCATGGCACACATCGGGTTCACGCCCCAGAGCGAGCACGCGCTCGGCGGATATCGCGTGCAGGGGCGCGGTGACGCCGCCGACCGGCTGCTCGAATCGGCCCGGGCATTCGAGGCCGCCGGAGCGTTCTCGATCGTCATGGAGATGGTGCCCGCGCCCGCCGCCGCAAGGGTGACCGAGGCCCTGCGCATCCCGACCATCGGGATCGGCGCCGGCCCCGACTGCGACGCGCAGGTGCTCGTCTGGCAGGACATGGCCGGGCTGCGCACCGGCAAGGCGCCACGCTTCGTCAAGCGGTATGCCGACCTGCACGGCGTGCTGCTGGAGGCCGCCACGGCATACCGACGAGACGTCGAGGCCGGCACCTTCCCGGCGGAGGAGCACAGTTTCGACGCCTGACGCGAGCGGGCGGACGGACCGCCGGGATCAGCGGTGCTCCGCCCCGTCCGCAGGTGCCGGCCGCGGCGTCATCGCCCGTTTCGGTGGCACGGAACGCCACATCACCGCGGCCGCCACGAGCCCGATGGCCCCGGCCACCACGATGCCGGTGCCGAGGGCGACGACCGCGGTCACGGCGGACAGGATCGCGGGACCCGCGGTGCGCCCGGCATCGGACAATTCGCGCCAGATGCCGAGGAACTGCGTGCGACCGATGGCCGGTGAGAAGTCGGCGCCGAGCGTCATCACCATGCCCGAGCCGATCCCGTTGCCGAAGCCCAGCACGCACGCCACGATGCCCAGGGTGACCGCCCCCTCGGTCAGTGGCATCAGCAACAGCGCCCCCGCCATGACCAGCATCGACGGCACGGTCACCCATCGGCGCCCGAAGACGTCCATCACCTTGCCGGACGGATAGAACACCAGCATGTCGATGCCGCCGGCCAAGCCGTAGATGATCGACGCGACCTGACCGGACAGTCCGATGTGCTGCGCCCACAGCGGGATGACGGCCTGTCGTGAGGTGCGCACGGCCGCGACCAACAGCACGCCCACGCCCACCGTCAAGAACACCCGGCGGTGCTCACGCAGGATGCTGCGCACGGACGGATCGCCCGCGACCTCCGACGCCGCCACCGACGGAGGCAGGTCCTTCATGGTGGCGGCGAGCACCCCACCGACGGCGAGCGCGAGCCCGCACACGGCATACGCCGCACGCAGATCCCACAGCGACATCGCCGCAGCGCCCAGGAACGGACCGGCGAAGATGCCGACGCGCATGACGCCGCCGAGCGTCGACAGTGCCCGGGCTCGAAACCTCGCCGGGACGGCCTCCGTGAGGTAGGTCTGGCGGGCGAGCAGGAAGACCGAGCCGCTGACGCCCATCAACAGCGCGCCGAGAGCGTAGACGATGAGGTCGGTCGCCGTCAGACACAACAGCGCCGAGATCACGCCGACACCGGCGGCACCGACAATCGCCCACCGCTCGCCATAGCGCGCGGTGATGACCGACGACGGCACGTTGAACAGCAGTGATCCGATGTTGATCAGCATCACCATGAACGCCGCCATGGCGACCGATGCGCCCAGATGGCGGGCCGAGATCGGCACGACCGGCAGCATCGCGCCCTCCGCGACACCGAACAGCAGCGACGGGCCGTATGCGGGGACGGCGAGCGACTTCAGATCGAAGCCGTCGTCCCTGCTCACCCGATCCACGATACTTCGCTCATCTATACAGTTCGCGACCCGTGCCACGGGCGGGTGTCAGGCCCGTGGCCGTATGCTGCGACGCGATC
>CAYPQR010000111.1:0-8236 GCA_964412865.1 uncultured Intrasporangiaceae bacterium | reverse complement strand
TTGGTGTAACGCGGCTCGCGCAGCGTGTGACCCTTCGGCGCGGAGACGACGACGGTGGCCGTCGCCTCCTCGAGCGCGTCGGAATCCTCGTGGAACAGCTTCTGCTGCATGGTCTGCGCCTGCAGGGAGGGCAGGCCGGGGATCGAGAAGGTGTCGACCATCGGTTTGGAGATCGACGTGGCGACCGCGCCGAAGCCGATGAGGGCGATGAGCCAGGCTGCGATGAAGATCGGCCAGCGGCGGTATGCCGTGCGACCCAGGCGATAGAGGAGGGTTGCCATGCGTGGTGCTCCTGGTCAGAGGTGGCGGGTGGATGATGACCCGTTCCCCCGAGGAGCGGGTCATGCTTGGGGTGCTAGCTGTCGGCTGGACCGCGCAGCAGCTGGCCGGCGAGTGCGAGGTTGTCCATGTAGATGTCGCTGAGGGGTCGCGTCTGGTCGGACTCGACGAACTGGTTGATCGTCACGTCGAAGAGCCCGGCGAGCAGGCCGATGCTCACGCTCGCCCGCGGACTGTGCGAGTCGACTCCCTCGCGCTTGGCGATCAGCTGCTTGGCCGCGTCGACCGATCCCCGGAACTTCTCCTGCGCGTGGACGAGCAGCTTCGGGTTGCGCCCGAGGCAGTCACGTGACAGCAGCCACTCCTCCCGGCTGACCCGCTTGTCCTCGATGATCCGCAGCACCAGCAGTGACAGGTCACGCATCAGGACGCCGCTCGGCCCACCCCGCAGGAAGGTCTCGGCCTCCTCGCGGGTCAGCCGAGGCAGGGTGCCGAGCACCGCGTCGAGTTTGCTGGGGAAGTAGTTGAACAGCGTCCTGCGCGAGACACCCGCCGCCTCTGCGAGCTGATCGAGGGTGAACTCGTCGTATCCGCGCTCGACGGCCAGCCGTTGAGCGCACACCGTGATCCGATGGGACGTCATCGATCGCTTGGCCGATCGGGCGTCGTCGTGAGGATCGACGAGCAGGTCATACGCCGACTGCAGCGGATCGACCGAAGCCTCGGGCGCGACATCTGTAGTGGACACCACACCATAGTTGCCCTCCATGGGGCAAAAGTGCAAATCCGGCGGTTGTGACTCTCGTCTCATCACCCCTCCCCTCAACGCGTGCGACTGGCGCGACCAATGCATGATTACACGCACTGTTTTGCCGTGGATACGGGTATCAGGTGGCAATCAGGGGTGTCTCGGGGTCGATCCAGGGTGATCCCCTATACCACTTGTGCTTCCTTTCACAATGTGTGCACTCTGCATCCATTGATGCAATATCACGGATTGAGTCCCCAGGGTGACCGCGAGGTAGAGCAGCAGCGTGGAGCGCTCCGGGCCGGACGACAGGCTCCCGTGCTCGCCGAACAGGAAGGGCACACCGAGGGCCGCCACGACGTGCCCTCCCGCGGAGATGATCCACCAGCCCAGCGTGCGCACACCGCCCCGGCGCATCCAGGTGCCGTCGGCCCGCCGGTAGACCGTCATCGACCGGGCTCGCGGCACGGCGACCGCAGCGGCGAACACCAGACCGGCAACCGCGCCGGCCGCCTCGCCGACCAGCACGGTCGGGTGTGAGTTCAGGTAGTCGGTCATCTGGAACAGCCCGATCGCCGCGAGGACCACTGGCAGCTTGTAGGGATTGGTGCTCAGTTGCCGCGACCCGAGCTGTCGGTAGATCACGACAACGACGACCGCGAGGATGATCGCGCCAGTCGCCACGTCCGAATAGTTCATGTCCCCCACCCTGTCGAGGCTCGCGGCGCACGTCGTCAACCCGAGGTTCGACCCGGGGTGGACGGCGGGTGGAGATCCGCGTTCGACACGGACGGCCGCCCGACGCCATCGGTACCGTGAGGATGTGATCATCAACCTTCCGGCACCACGCGTCCCGGACGAGCCGGCGTGGCCATGCACCCCATCCGGATAGTCGTCGCGGCCGCCGTGCTGATCACTGTCGTCGTGAGCACGACAGACCTGTCGCAGCACCAGCCGCCGGCTCCCTGGCGCATGTGGTCGGCCGTGGCGCTGGCCCTGGTCTTCGTGGCCGCCCTGATGCTCGGGCAGGGCCGGCCGAGACTGTCGTTGGACCCCGGGCGCTTGGTGCCGAGACGTTGGCGCACCGACACACTCGTGGCGATGAGCCTGTCGGCGACCGCGCTCATGGCGATCTCCCCGAGGTCGTCCACTTCCTGGCTGGCCTTCGTCGTGGTGGTCCTGGCCGCCACATCGAAGGAGGTCATGCCGGCTGCGATCATCAGCCTGCCTTCGGCGATCGCATTCGGTTATGTCACGTGGTATCCCGATCACTCGGTGGCGGGGCTCCTCATCAATGTCATCGCGGTCGTTGCGGTATTCGGCTTCGTCACGCTCCGCCGCGGCCAGCGCGAGGCACAGGACCTCGCCGCCGCGCAGGAGCAGGTGATCCACGCCGAACGGGCCAGGATCGATGCCGCCGAGCGGCAGCGTCAGCTGGCCGCCCAGTTGCACGACGTGCTCGCGCACACTCTGTCGGGGCTCATCGTGACCCTGCAGACCGCCTCGCTGCAGGCACGCTCGGAAGGCGTCTCGACCGACTTGCAGGATCGGCTCGATTCGGCGACAGGGCTGGCCAAGGACGGCCTGGTCGGCGCCCGTCAGGCGGTCGAGTCGCTGCGCCGCGGAGTGGGCGACAACACCGCGGCACACCCATCGAATACCGTCGATCTCCAGCAATGGTGGGCCAGCACGTCCTCGCAGATGCAACGAAGTGCCGGGCTCGACCTGACGACCGACGGTGAGGCGTGCGCGGTGCCGCCGAAGCGGGCGTCACTCGCCCAATCGGTGCTGCGCGAGTCACTGACCAACTCGTTGCGGTATGCCGCGGGGCACCCGGTGCGAGTGTCCTTCTCCGACAGCGCGATCACGGTCCTCTCGGAGGGCGACGTCGCCGAATCCGCGCCGAGTACCCAGCAAGGCGGAGGGTTCGGGCTGATCGGCTTACGAGAGCGGGTCGAGGCCACCGGTGGGTCGTTCACGGCCGGCCCGACCCCCGATGGTTGGCTCGTAGCCATGAGCTGGCCGACGACCACGGCAGGAAGCGAACCATGAACGTGCGGGTCGTCCTCGCCGACGACCAGACCGTGGTGCGCGAGGGACTGCGGTCGATGCTGTCGCTGATCGACGGGCTGGACGTCGTCGGCGTGGCTCCCGACGCCGAAGAGGCGATCTCGCTGGTGCAGCGGCTCGACCCCGACGTGCTGCTGACGGATCTGCGGATGCCGGGTATCGGTGGCATCGAAGGGATCCGGCGGGTGCGGTCTTGCGGCGAGCGGCCCGGCATCGTCGCCCTGACGACCTACGACGATGACGAAGTGATCCGCGACGCCGTGGCGGCGGGCGCCCAGGGCTTCCTCAACAAGGACGCCGACCCCGAGACGATCGCGCGAGCGCTGCAGTCGGCCGCGGACGGGCGATCACTGCTGGATGCCAAGGCCACCCGCGCGCTGCTCGCGGGCCCGGCCGGCGCCTCGCCGCCCACCTCCGCGCCGGACGGCCTGACTCGGCGTGAGGTCGAGGTGCTCCGCCTCGTCGCACGGGGTATGTCGAACCGGCAGATCTCACGCGAACTCTTCGTGTCGATGAGCACCGTCAAGACGCACATCAACCACCTGCTCGCCAAGACCGGCTGCCAGGGCCGCGCGGCGCTCGTGACCTACGCGTATGAACATGGGCTCACCACAGCATGATTCGCGATAGGGTAGCCAGTCAACAGGGCCCGGAGTGGGTACGCGTCAGGTGATCACTCTGCGAAAGCGTGTAGGTCACAGCTTTGCGCGATCTGCCGAAGCTGAGCGTCGGCCCTGTCGGCGACCGGGTTCTCACCACGCCTGCCGGCCAGCTCGGTGACCGCGAGCAGATCGGCCGCCCGTGCGAGATCGAGCAGCCGGTCACGGCCGCCCACGGGCAGCCCGTCGAGATGACCGGCGACCTGCAGATAGCCCGCCGCCACGCCGTCGACGAAGTGCGGGTCGCGGTCGAACCGCAGCAGGTTGCCCAGGTCGGCGAACGGCATACCGGCGTGGGCGAACTCCCAGTCGAGCAGCCCTGTCACCTCGAGTCGGTCGGGGTCAACGAGCAGGTTCTTGGGGTTGAGGTCGCTGTGGACCAGGCAGCGCCGCTCGACGCCGTCGAGCAACACCTGAGCCCTGTCGGCGACCTGCGTGAGTGCCTCGTAGAGATCCTCCGGCCAGTCCACGAGGGCAGAGGATGCGCGCTGCCGCTCCATGAAATCGGTGAGGTTGGAGGCGTCCGGCCACGCCTCGATCGTGAGGTCGCCGTCGACGAAGACACCGGCACGCGGCATCGGGATCTGGCCGATCCGGCCGGCCATCCGCCCGAGCCGCCGGCCGATGCGCTCCCGGGACGCGCTGTCGATCCGCGGGAGCAGCTCGTCGAGGCGTTCACCGGGCAGGAACGACGTGACCAGGATGCCGGGTTCGCCGGAAGCGGCGTCGGGGCGACGGATCTCGAGCACCTCCGGCACCGGAAACAGGCCGCGCACCAGCTGCAACACCGCGGCGTCGATCTCGGCGGCGGCCTCGCCACGAGCGGCGCCGCGCAAGCCATAGATGCGCACCACCGTGCGCTCGCCGGCCGCGCGGGCGACGAACGTCTCGCCGCTGAAACCGCCCGGCAACGGCTCCATCCCGATGAAGTCCATGGCCGCCATGGTGACACGCGGCGCGCGGAGTCGGACGGCTCGTGCACCGTGGGCACCGATGAACGCCGGTCTCAGACGAGGACGGCACCTCCGGTGATGTCGAGGACGGCCCCGGTGATCCAGGACGATCGTTCCCCCGCCAGGAACACGGCCGCGGCGGCGACGTCGTCCGGTGTGCCGAGCCGGCGCAGCGGATGGGCGTCTGCCATCCTCTCCTGCCGCTCCGCCGGGATGCGGGCGCGGATCGCGTCGGTCACGATCGTCTCGGGCGCGAGGCAGTTGACTCGGATCCCGAAGGGCCCGACCTGGGCCGCAACCTGCTGGGTGAGGCGGACGACACCGGCCTTGGCGACGGCATAGGCGCAGGGCGCCCGTGGGTCGGCTCGCCGCCCTGCGGACGAGCCAAGGGTGACGATGGTGCCTCGGCGACGACGCTTCATGCCGGGCAGGAAGCACCTGAGGGTCAAGAAGGTGGCCAGCAGGTTGCCGTCGATCGCAGCCTGCCAGTCGTCCTCGGCGATGTCCTCGAGCGGCGCCGGCCTCGCGTGACTCCCACCGGCATTGGCGACGAGCACGTCCACGGGGCCGAGGCTCTCCAGCACCTGATCGTGTATGGCCGTCAGATCGGCGCCGCTCGTCACGTCGCCAGTGACGGCGACGGCCCTGGCGCCCCGCTCGCGTAGGACCTCGGCGACCGACGATGCTGCCGCCGCGTCACGCCCGTGGACGGCAACCGTGGCACCGCTCTCCGCGAGGCCGGCCGCGATGGTCGAACCGATGCCGTGTGAACTCCCCGTGACCAGCGCGACCCGGCCGGCGAGGCCGTCGGCCGACGGGCGCGATCGACTTGTGAGGAGCGACGGGCTGGGCATTCGCGATCACCTCGGACTATCGAGCGAGCCGGTAGAGCACGGGCATCGCGATCAAGCGGTTGGCATGCAGGTTGGCGCGCACATAGCTGCGAAACGTCTTCTTGCGGAACTGGCGCACGGCGAGGGTGGGCACGCCGGTGTCCCAGCGGGCGTGATTGACCAGGGTGAAGTCCGACGGCTCGGTGGGCGCCAGCAGCGCGGAGTTGGTCAGGCCGGTCTCGGCGACATACCACGCGGCGAGGTGCTCCCACAGCGCGATCGCCGTCGCGGTGTCCGGCCCGCCGTCCGCAGGGATGAAGTGGTTGAACAGGAACAGCCCGTCCTCGGCGTCGTCGACGGGGTGCAGCAGGCGAGCGCATCGCGCGGCCGTCAGATGCACCCTGCCGGCCGCCTCGCCGAGAGCGCCGTGCATGGCAGTGAATGCCGGATCGCGCCGCACGTCATCAACCGCATCGCGGGAGGCGGTCTCGACGAGCACCGCGACATCGAATCGACAGGATCGTGCCTGCGGCCGGTCGGCCGGCGGGATCAGCACCGCACGGAAGACGCCGACCTGCCGCACGTCCGGACGGCGGCGAAGGCCGCCCGCCAAGTCGACCAGACGGTCCAGCAGAGCCCGGCGGCGCGCGTCCCGGCGGACGAACGGCGCGCGCAGTGGCGGCGCGACCTCCGCGCCGAGATGGAGCCAGCCGGTGTCCGGCACAGGCTCGAATGCCGGCGGGTCATACCTGCGATCGGGATTGACGAGGTCGAGCTCCATGAGCAGAACGTTAGAACTCTAATGCATAGATGTCAATCACTTTGAGCTCTAATGCTCTGCTACGGTGGCCACGTGCCCGCTCCTTCGACCCCACCGCTGGGAATGCACCTGGCCACCACCGCCAAAGCTGTCCGCCGGGCGTTCGACGACGCCCTGACCGCCGCCGGCGGTTCGCTACCTGTCTGGCTGATCCTCATCTCGGTCAAGAGAGGCGACCCCGGCAATCAGCGTGATCTCGCGGCAGCGGTCGGCGTCACCGGCGCCACCCTCACCTATCACCTCAACGCGATGGAGGACGACGGACTGCTGATCCGCCGGCGCGACCCCGCGAATCGGCGTATTCAGCGCGTCGAACTGACGCAGGACGGCGAGGCGGCGTTCCGTCGCCTACGCCGCAGCGCCACCGCCTTCGACGAGAGACTGCGTGCCGGGCTGTCTCAGCAGGAGTGCGACACGCTGGCTGGGCTACTGCAGCGACTTCAGCAGAATGTCGCACCGGGGGCCTGACGGCCACCGCTGCGGCGCGGCCGCCACACCTTCACCGGGCCATTCACACTCCTCCACGCCACTCAACGTTGCCGGCCCCGACCTCGCCAGAAAAGGAGAGTGCCAGCTCGGTGCGGGGCTCCCTGCCAAGTGAGCCCCGACTCAGTGACGATCGCTTCCGGGCCACGACGCGCCATGCCCGGGGGTCGACCCACAGCCTCAATCGAAGATGGTGAAACGCGCGTACATGTCATACAATGTCAGACGTGGAACGGATCGAGTGGGATGCGGAGTCTGCCCACCACATCCGCACTCGTTCGGACCGCTACGCAGGCGCGCTCAACATCGAGCCCACATGGACGAGGGAAGTGGTGGCGGACCCGGATCGGCTGATCGATGAACCCGACCCGAAATCGGCTCATGCCAACAGCGTGCGCATCGTCGGCTACTCGCCCACAGCGCAGGCCGTTCTCACCGTGGTCGCCCTGCGAGATCAGGCAGGGGTCCTGCACGGCGCATCCGCATGGAAAACCAGAGGCGCACCCCTGCGCCAGTACCTGGAGGACAGTTTCAATGACTGACACCGACGATGACGACATTCGCAGCTACCGCGCCGAGGCCGAGACCACGCAGGACCGTCCGCTGTCGAACGCTGCGAGGCGCCCCGGCAGACAGCGAGCCAAGGTCTTGTCCATCCGGCTCAACCCCGAGGAGTTCGACGACCTGGCGCGCTTTGCCGGCGCGCTGGACGTGCCCGTGTCAGCGCTGGTCCGCGGCTGGATCCTAGACCAGCTCCTTGCCGGGTCCGAGTCCCCAGAACGGACCGTAGAACGACTGGCCCGAGACCTAGAGCAGTTGCGTCGTCAGATCGTCGCGTAACTCCAGCAACACCGCCGTAGGAGGATCCACCTGCGGGTAACGAGGCAGTGGAGCGAAGGCTTTGGGAGATAACCATCTTCCATGACCGTGGGTGCCGTCGGCGTCGGACCTCTACAGAGCCAGAGTCTCGGCCGCAAGCTCGCGCGATTGGTCGTCGAACAGGCGGACAGTGACCTGCCGTACGCCGCCGGGGATCTCGAAGAGCGCGAACTGGTATCCCGTCACCGCGCTTCGCTCCATCGCGGGGAATGAAGCTGGAGCAACCGGGCCATTCCAAATCCACGTCGGCAGCACGAACCAGCTCGTGGACAGTCACGAGCAAGAGGCCCTCTCCAAGACCATCGGGCACGGTAAACAGCGATGCCATGAGGGTGCTGCTGTCGGGAGGGCAGCCGAAGGCCTCTACGGCTCACCGAGGTCGCAATACCTGGCCCCATTTTCGATTTTGAGCCGACCTTTTGCGCTCTCGCCGTCGGCAGAGGCCAGAAAACGCGACCTCGCGCTGCTGCCCCACGGCGTCGACAAGAGTGGGCAGGACGCGGTCCGAC
>CAYPQR010000110.1:0-8272 GCA_964412865.1 uncultured Intrasporangiaceae bacterium | reverse complement strand
CCACGACCTGGATGTCGTTGGCGTCGGTGACCGCCATGTCCTCCTCACCGAACGCGCCGGCCGTGTGCACCAGGCCGGTGCCGTCCGTGGTCGTCACGAACTCGGCCTCGACGATCTTGAACGCGTTGCGATGGCCCAGGTAGTAACTGAATGGCGGTGTGTAGGTACGCCCGCGAAGCTCGGCGCCGGTCAGCCGCTCCACGACGTGCGATTGCCAGTCGGCGTCCTTGGATCCGAAGAGATCCTTCGCGTAGGCCGCGACGCGAGCTTCGGCGATGACATACCGCTCGGTCGTCCCGGTGGGCACGTCACTCTCGACCACGACGTAGTCGATGTCGCGGCCCACCATGATGGCGAGGTTGGCGGGCAGCGTCCACGGCGTCGTGGTCCAGATGAGGGCCAGTTCCCCGGTCTCCAACCGCATGCCGACGGTGACCGCCGGGTCCTGGCGCGTCTGATAGACGTCCTCGTCCATCCGCAGTTCGTGGTTGGACAGCGGCGTCTCGTCGTTCCAGCAGTAGGGCAGGACCCGGAAGCCCTCATAGATCAGCCCCTTGTCGTAGAGCTGCTTGAAGACCCAGATCACCGACTCCATGTAGTCGGGGTTGAGGGTCTTGTAGTCGTGCTCGAAGTCGACCCAGCGGCCCATGCGATGCACGTAGTCCTGCCACTCGTCGGTGTAGCGCAGCACCGACCTGCGCGCGGCGGCGTTGAACTTGTCGACGCCCATCTCCAGGATCTCGTCCTTGGTCTTGAGGCCGAGCTGACGCATGGCCTCCAGTTCCGCGGGCAGCCCGTGGGTGTCCCAGCCGAACCTGCGCTCGACCCGCCGGCCGCGCATCGTCTGGTAGCGCGGGATGAGGTCCTTGGCGTATCCGGTGAGCAGGTGGCCGTAGTGCGGGAGCCCGTTGGCGAACGGGGGGCCGTCGTAGAAGACGAACTCGTTCTCGCCGTTCTCCCCGGCGTCGCGCTGCTCGACGGACGCGCGGAACGTGCCGTCCTCGTCCCAGTACTTCAGCACGGCTTCCTCGATCGCGGGGAAGCTCGGGTTCGGCTGCACCCCGTGGGCGGCACCCTCGGCGGTGGGGGCACCTCCCGCCTGCGGGGGAAGGTCGACCTTCGGGTAGGTCATGCGGGCTCGTCTCTTTCGCGGTCTCGTCACTCCCTGCGAGGACGAGTCACCCGGGCCTGCCGGATGGCACCGCGGTACCACCTCGCTTGCCGACGGTCGCATGCCAGGCATGCGGCCGTGGCCGCTTTGATCATGAGCTGTGACGGGCTCGTCCCGTCCGGTTCTACTGAGGACCACCGGCCCGGTTCTTCCGGAGGCTCGCCGCTGATGACGGCTCTGACGCCTGTGCCCACAGTGTACGGCGGGCCCCGGCCGCCGAGCCAATCGGATTCAGCCGTGCTGCGCGCGCACCGCCTCGTGGATCTCGCGCAGATGCTGCACCCCGTCGGCCTTGTCGAGGCAGTCGGGCCGCACCTGTCCGCCGAGCGCCAGCATCGGCGTGAAGCAGTAGATCTCCCCCGGCGCCAGCTCCCCCAGCTTCTCGCGCGCACCGCGACGCGGGCCCTCCAGGTCGCTCAGATGGGATGCCGGGCCGGGCAGATGGTCGGTGAAGAAGCTCACCATGTCGCCCGGCACGACCGTGTTGGCCTGAAAATGCGGGTCGAGACACTGGATGCGGTCCCGGCCGCCCGCCCGGTCGTAGTGGTAGACGTGCCCGAAGCTGGTGACGGCGAACGGGAAGCTGCTGGTGGCCGGGCCGAGCCAGGCATACAGCACGTCCACCCACTGGGCCGGGTCGACGATGGCGATGCGCTGCTCGCCGTAGAAGCCGAGGCCGTGGCTGCGCCACAACTCCACCAGGGCGGCAGGCGCATGCTGCTGCGCGTAGTCGAGGAAGCCCGTCTCCGGCACCCGCGCGTCCGCGTCCGGACGGTAGGTGTCGACGAAACGCTGCACCGCGATGCCACCTGAGCCGTTCATCGTGCCTCCATCACTGCCAGGCATTACCTTCCAGTGCGACGGTAGCCGATGTGGCGTGCGCGCCCGGTGTGCGACACCGCGGCGGGGTTCACTCGCGCGGCAGCGGGAAGTGGCAGGCGACCCGGTGGCCGTCCGGGCCGGCGGGCAGCAGCGGCGGCTCCTCGAGGGCGCAGACCTCTTGTGCGAACGGACAGCGGGTGCGGAACCGGCAGCCCGACGGCGGGTCGGCCGCGCTCGGCAACTCCCCCGGCACCGCCACGGTGGCACGCTGCTCGCCCGGGTCGACGCTCGGGATGGCATCGATCAGGCCGCGAGTGTATGGATGCCGCGGGTGGCGATACACCTCGTCCGCCGTGCCGACCTCGACCAGCTTGCCGAGGTACATGACGCCGATGTGGTCGGACAGGTAGCGCACGACGCCCAGGTCGTGCGAGATCAGCACATACGTCACGTCGCGATCCCGCTGCAGTTCGCGCATCAGGTTGAGGATCTGGGCCTGCACCGAGACGTCCAGCGCGGACACGGGCTCGTCCGCGACGATCAGGCTGGGCGACAGGGCGAGCGCCCTCGCGAGGCCGACCCGCTGGCGCTGACCGCCGGACAGCTCGTGGGCATACCGTTCGCGCGCCGACCGGGGCAGCCCGACGCTGTCGAGCAGTTCCGCGACCTTCTTCTCCTGGCTGCGCCGGTTGCCGATCCCCTGGATCGCGAGCGGCTCGCGGATGATCGACCCGATCCTCATCCTCGGATCCAGCGACGCATACGAGTCCTGGAACATGAACTGCAGCGTCCGCCGCTTGCGCCGGCCCTGCGCGCCCTTCCACGAGGCAACGTCGACGCCCTCGATCCGGACGGTGCCCCTCGTCGCCTTGTCCAGACCGCACAGCAGGCGACCGGTCGTGGTCTTGCCGCACCCGGACTCGCCGACCAGACCGAACGTGCGTCCCCGCGCGACCGAGAAGCTCACGTCCGCCACGGCCGACACCGCGCCGATCCGGCGCTGCAGGACACCCTTGGTGATCGGGAAGTCCTTCACCAGATGCTCCACCTCCAGCAGTGGCGTCTCCTGCTCCTCCTCGACCTTCTCGGTCGGTTCGACGAGCCTGATGGGCGGCCGCACGGCGGCCTCGACCACGGGATGGACGCACGCGAACCCGTGGCCCGGTGAGCCGGAACCCGGCACGCGCCGCATCGGTATGTCGGCCGCTCGGCACTCTTCCGTCGCGAACGGGCACCGCGGCGCGAAGCGACATCCCACCTGGACCTGGGTCAGGTCGGGCGGCAGCCCCGGGATGTTGACCAGCGCCTCGCCCTGGTCGCTCGCCCGCTCGGGCATCGCGTTGAACAGCGCCTCGGTGTAGCGGTGCTGCGGCATCTCGAACAGATCCGTCGTCGAGGCGCTCTCGACGACCTGCCCCGCATACACCACGACAACCCGGTCGGCGTGCCCCGCGATGACCCCGAGGTCGTGTGTGACCAGCATCACCGCCATTCCGAGTTCCGCCCGCAGCCGGTTGATCAGGTCGAGGATCTGCGCCTGGATCGTCACGTCGAGTGCCGTCGTCGGCTCGTCCGCGATGAGCAGCTGCGGCTCGCAGGCGAGGGCGATGGCGATCACGACGCGCTGGCGCATGCCGCCGGAGAACTGGTGCGGATAGTCACGGGCACGCTTGCGCGGCTGTGCGATCCCGACCATGCCCAGCACCTCCACGGCACGGTCCATCGCCTTCGCCCGGGTGACGTCACGATGCAGCCGCACCGCCTCGGCGATCTGCTCGCCGACGGTCATCGTGGGGTTGAGCGAGGTGAGCGGGTCCTGGAAGATCATCCCGATGTCGCCGCCGCGCCGCTTGCGCATCTCCTCCTCCGGCAGCGCCAGCAGGTCTTCGCCGAAGAGCCGCACCCGGCCGCTGACGATGTGACCTCCCGGCGGTAGCAATCGCATGATCGACATCGCGGTCATCGATTTGCCGCAGCCGGATTCGCCGACGACCCCCAGGGTCTCTCCCGCCCTGATGTGGAACGAGACGCCGTCCACCGCACGCACCGTGGCGTGCCGCATCCGGATCTCGGTGTGCAGGTCCTCCACCGAGAGGACCTCGTCCGGCTCGGGCTCGGGGACACTGTGCAACGACATGACCATCACCTGCTCCTCAGCCGCACCTCGAAGGCGTCGCGCAGCGCGTCACCGAGGAAGTTGAAGGAGATCGCGACGAGGATGATCGCGATGCCCGGTGGGTACAGCAACCACCAGTAGCCGGAGTTGATGTAGTTGATCGCATCCGAGAGCATGCCGCCCCAATCCGTCTGCGGCGGCTGCAGGCCCAGACCGAGATAGCCGAGGAATGCGAGCAGCAGGATGGCGTCCGCGACGGCGAAGCTGGCGAACACGACCACGGTGCCGATGGCGTTCGGCGCCACGTGCCGCAGCACGGCCCGCATGTTGCCGCCGCCCATCACCCGCACGGCCTGCACGTATTCGCGCACCCGCAGCGTGAGCGCCTCGCCGCGGACCAGTCGCGCGGCGCCCAGCCAGCCGAGCGCGGCGATGATGATGATCATCTCCCAGCGGTTCGGGTGAAAGATGGCCGACAACACCAGCAGCAGGAACAGCGCGGGGATCGCGTAAGCGCCGTCGACCAGGCGCATCATGACCGAATCGACCCACCCGCCGATATATCCCGAGACCGCGCCGTAGAGCGTGCCGATCACGGCCGCGAGCACGGCGGAGGCGAGACCGACCTCCAAGGACGCCTGTCCGCCATACATCAACCGGCCGATCTCGTCGTAACCAGAGGAGTCGGTGCCGAGCGGGTGTGATCCGGACGGTGCGCCGTTGGACAGCATGAGGTTCGTGTGCACCTGGTCGGTGTGATAGATGTGCGGGCCGACGAAACAGAACAGCAGGAAGAAGATGATGATCCCGGCGCCGACGATCGCCAGCCGGTTCTGCAGGAACACCTCCAGCCCCAGCCGGAACATGTTGCGGGCCTCACCCTTCACCTCGCCGCCGCCCGGCACCCCGGAGGGAGCCCCGGCCGGTGCGGGGACCGGCTGGGCGACCTGCGGCGGCTGCTCGTCCGGTGTGTGCGGATTCTGACTGTCAGCCATCAATACCTCACTCGTGGATCGAGGATCCCGTAGAGCACGTCGGCCAGCAGATTGCCGACCACCGTCGCCGCGCCGACGACGAGCGTGATCCCCAGGAGAGTCGGATAGTCGTCGACCTGCGCCTCCTGCCAGAACAGCAGGCCCATGCCGGGATAGTTGAAGACCTGCTCGACGATCAGCGAACCACTCAGGATCACCGGCAGGTAGAGGCCGACCAGGGTGGCCATCGGAATCAGCGAGTTGCGCAGGATGTGCAGGTAGTAGACCCGCATGTCGCTCGCACCCTTGGCCCGGGCCGTCCTCACATAGTCCTGCACGAGGCCGTCCATGAACGAGGACCGCATGTATCGGCTGAACAAGGACGTCTGCGCCAGCACCAGCGCCAGGACGGGAAGCACCAGTTCCTTGGGTTGCGAAAGGATCCCGATGACGCTCTGCGACTGCGGCGCCTCCGACGGCAACCAGCCCAGATCGAGCGAGAACCACAGCACCAGCACCAGCGACAGGAAGAAGATCGGCGCCGAATAGAAGATGAAGCCGAGGCCCGTCGCGACGTAGTCGAACGTGTGGTTGCGCCGCACCGCCTGCGCCACGCCGATCGGGATCGCGAGCGCCACCGAGATGATGAGGGCGATCGCATTGAGCACGATCGTCTTGGGCAGCTTCTCGACGATGAGCGATCCGACGGACTGATTCAGGTGGTATGAGTAGCCGAGATCGCCGTGCAGCAGCCCCCACAGCCAGTGGAAGTATTGCAGCGGCAGCGGCTGGTCATAGCCGTTCGCGTGATTGAAGGCCGCGATCTGCGCGGGGCTCGCCTTGATGCCGAGCACCGCCCGCGCGGCCCCGCCGGGCAGCAGGTGCAGCAGGATGAACGTGATGATCGACACCACGATCAGCACGGCTATCGCCTGCAGCACCCGGCGGATGAGGAAGGAAATCATACGTTTTCAATCCTTCTGCCGGCGCGGATCACTTTGTCAGATACCAGTACTCCGGGTTGATGGTCTCCAGCGGGTTGAGGATGATGCCGCCGACCTTCTTGTTGATGGCGTCGACACCGTAGGAGTTCGCCTGGAAGACGACCGGCAGTTGCTTGGCGACCAGATCCTCGTAGGTGTGCACGGGTCCGGTGCCCGGGGTGGTCAGCGTCGCCGCGATCGCCTTGTCGATCTTCGGCGAGCTGAAGCTGCCCGAGTTCGATCCGGCGCCCGTCTGGAACAGGGATTCGCCGGTCGGCAGATAGTCGGGGGCGTAGATCCAGCCACCGCCCCAGTCGAGCATCTGCCAGTTGCACGACTTCTGGCTCGGCTTGCAGGGCACGGCCTTTCCGATCACCGAATTGAACGGCTCCTCAGACATCTTCAGCTTGATGCCGGCCTTCGAGGCATCCGACTTGAGCTGCTCCATGGTCAGCTTCAGCGCGGGCGACCCGCTCACGTAGTCGAGCGTGATGTCCAGCTTCGTGCCGGCCTTGACGCCCTTGCCGCACTCGTTGCTCGACGTCCCCGGCTTGGTGCACGTCATCACGCCGCCCTGCTCGGTCCACCCGTGGCTGGTGAGCAGCTTCTTCGCCTTGCTCGGGCTGAACGGGTAGACCGGCTTGCCGCTCTTGGCCAGCGGGGACAGCCACTTGTTGCTCGGCTTGACCGGCACCGGGCCGTAGTTCGGATACCCGTAGCCGCGGTACGCCTTGTTGGCGTCGACCTTCTGATCCATGACCATCTGGAACGCCTTGCGGAAGTACAGCTGGTTGAACGTCGGCCCGAGCACCGGGTTGTCGAAGTTCTCCGGGAAGTAGTTGACCGACCACGGGTAGGCGGGCTCCAGGTTGTAGTTGGAGCCGGCCGGGTTGTTCGTCGGCAGCGCCTGGCTGGCGGGCTTCTGCGGCAGGTCGGTCGACGGGATGTAGCCCCAGTCGATCTTGGTGCTCGACTTCAGCTCGTTGAACTCCGCCGGCGCGGAGGTGAACGGCAGGAACTCGACCTTGTCCAGCATCGGCTTCGGCGAGCCGGAGAACTTCTTGTTCGGGACGAAGCTGAACTTCCCACTGGTGCTGAACGACCCGAGCTTCCATGGCCCGTCCACGACGCTCCAGATCGGGTTGTTCGCGTAGCTCTTCAACTGCTTGGACTGGCCCTTGAGGAACTTCCACACCGCGGGACACTTGCTCGCCGACTGGGTGCATCCGCCGCTGCCGGGCTTCGCGCCGGCCTTCGTGATGTCCCAGGCCATCGGCATCGGCGTCACCTGTGACAGTTCGTTGTAGGTGAACCAGGTCGACGAGTACTTCTGTGTCAGGTCGAATTTGACGGTTTGCGGGTTGACCTTCGTGACCGATTTCACGTTGTCCGGGAACAGCCCGGGCGTGTAACCCGCCCAGTTCTTCTTCTCCGACTGCATCATGTGCATCCAGAACATGACGTCGTCCGCGTCGACCTTCTCACCGTTCGACCACTTCCAGTCCTTGAGACTGATCGTCACGGTCTTGCCGCCGTTGGAATACACCGGCTTCTTGGCCGCGGACAGCCCCAGGTCGAGCGTGGGCTGGTTGTTGTGTCCACCGAACCAATAGAGCGGCCGATACATCGGCTGCTGCAGCCAGGAGATGTTGTAGACGCTGAAGTGCGCCAGATCCGAGAACGGGAAGATCCAGTTCGCCGTGGTCTGCGGTGGTAGGGCGACCGTGACGGTGCCGCCCTTGATCTTGTGCCCGGTCGGCGTGGCCGCCGCGGACGGCGACGATCCACCCCCGGACGTGCTCGCTGAACTCGAATGCGAACTGCTGCATGCCGCAAGGGTGGCGGCCCCCAACACGACCAGCGTGCCTGCCATCCCTCGTCTGCGCATTCGGTGACTGATGTGTCGCATCGACGACCTCCTGTGCTCACACGAGCTCATGAAGGTGTGAAGCCCGTGCATTCGACGGGCATCTCGGGTGGGATGTCCACCTCTCAATAAGACACTGCGGGCTGCAAGACTCCTGGGAGTTGTATGAAGCCTTCGACAAGGCGGGTCACAGTCGGGCATCGGCCGGACTCCGCATGGGCGATATCCGAGATGAAATCGCAACGTCCCATCTGGGAACATATCCCCTATGACTTCGCCTTCCACCCTGCCCACAGCGCAGGTCCCCGACAAACCGACCGTCGACGGCCTGGAGGACAA
>CAYPQR010000109.1:0-8282 GCA_964412865.1 uncultured Intrasporangiaceae bacterium | reverse complement strand
CCGGGAGCAGGAGGAGCGCCGCAAGGCCAAGGCCGAGGCGAAGGCCAAGCGCAGCCGCTGACCGCCGAGAGGCCAGTCCGCACGCACGAGAATCCCGGGCCCCGCTGCTTGCCCGCCGATTGACAGCGCTCGTACATTTGAATTATCACGTGCGTGTCGTAGTCGGCGAACTCACGTCGGCTCCACGAAGTCATTCGCGCGTCATGCACGCGTGAAAGGACTTGTCATGAGCGCCATGTCGTCCCGGCAATGGGAGATCGTGGGCCGTCCCCGTCACGCTCCTCACCGTCCGAGTCGATCCGTCACGTCTCCACATGGTCGCCCCGCGCAATACACCAGTGAGCATTCGCTCTGCGGAGGTCGGGAAATGAGACAAGGACAGGAGCGACATCGTGAGTATGCATCGAGCACCGCTGTCACTGTTGGGAGCGACGACCGTCATCCTGGCGTTGGCCGCATGCTCGTCGAGTTCGGGCAGCAGTAGTTCACCGTCGGCCGGCGGGGCGTCCGCACAGCAGGGATCCAGCAGTCTCAAGGGCAAACCGGTCATCATCGGGACGACCGACACGGTCACGAGTCTCGACCCGGCCGGGGCGTATGACGAGGGGTCCTGGACCCTCATGTACAACATGTACCAGACGCTGGTCACCATTCCGGCCGGCGGCAACAAGCCGGTCGGCGATGCCGCGAAATCGTGCACCTACACCAATCCCAAGACCCTCAAGTGCACAATTCGCCCGGGCGAGAAGTTTTCCAACGGGGATCCCCTCAATGCCGCGGCGGTGAAATACAGCATCGTGCGCAACATGACGATCAACGATCCGAAGGGCGCATCGATCTTGTTGGACGCGTTGACCAACGGCACCGACAAGAAGGGGAAATACAAGTGGAACCCTGACAAGGCGATCCAGACCCCGAACAAGACGACGGTGATCTTCCACCTCGCCAAACCCGACAGTGTCTTCATCTCCGCCCTCACGACACCCGCAGGCGCCATTGTCGACCCGAAGGTCTTTCCCGCCGACAAGAAGCTGTCCGCGTCGAAACTGCCGGTCGGCTCCGGGCCGTACGAGCTCGTGAAATACACCAACAAACAGATCGCCGACTTCAAGGCGAATCCGCACTATGCCGGACCGTTCAAGCCGCAGGCACCCGAAGTGCTGGTGCAATACTTCACCGACTCGTCGGCGCTCAAGCTGGCCGTGCAGAACGGCACGGTCAACGTCGCGTGGCGCAGCCTGGCTCCCGAGGATCTGAAGTCCCTGGCCAAGAATCCGAAGCTGACCGTCGGCACCGGCCCCGGCTCCGAGATCCGTTATTGGGTATGGAAGGTCAACGGCCCGATCGGAAAGAACCTCGCCATACGGAAGGCGGCGGCCTACCTGATCAACCGTCAGCAGATCGCGAAGGTGGCCTACGACAACACCGTGAAGCCGCTGTATTCGATCGTGCCTCCCGGCTTCGCGGGTCAGACAGCGGCCTTCAAGAAGGCCTACGGCGCGACGCCGAACAAGGCCAAGGCGGTCGCCACCCTCGAGGCGGCCGGCGTCAAGACGCCCATCCATCTGACCGTCGGATACACGCCGAGCCACTACGGACCCAACGCGATCGACGAGGCGACCCAGGTGCAGCGGCAGCTCGACGCGAGCGGACTGTTCAAGGTCAAGCTCAAGAGTGCGGAATGGACGACGTACCAGTCGAATTACCAGCAGGGAGCCTATGACATGTACATGCTGGGCTGGTTCCCGGACTACCTCGACGCGGACGACTACCTGGCGCCGTTCCTCGTCGACGGCGGCTTCTACAAGAACGGATACCACAACGCCACGGTCAACAAGCTCGTCGCGTCCGAGGAGGCGACGTCCGACTCGGCGAAGCGGGCGAAGATCTTCGAGAAGCTCCAGACGATCGCCGCCAAGGACGTGCCGTTCATCCCGACCTGGGTCGGCAAGAACACCGCCGTCTACGCGAAGGGGATCAAGGGAGTGAAGAAGACCCTCGACCCGTCGTTCATCTTCCGGTTCTGGGACGTCACCAACGGCTCCTGACCCCACAATCGTCGCCCGATGCACGGGACATGGGAGACCTCGCGCATCGGGCGACCTCACACTCAATCCATCGGACGCTAAGGACGTGGCATGAAGAAGGGATCACTGCCGCGGTTCATCGTGCAGCGGCTCCTCCTGGTGATCCCCATGATCTGGATTGCGCTGACACTGGTCTTCGTCCTCCTGCGCGTCGCACCCGGAGATCCGGTCAGCGCGGCGCTCGGCGGTCATCTGAGTGCGTCGGCCATCCAGGTGCGGAAGACGGCACTCGGGCTGAACCGGCCACTGATCGTTCAATACGGCGAATACCTCAACAATGTGGTGCATCTGAACTTCGGGCACACGTTCACCGACAACCTCCCGGTCACATCCGTCATCGAGACCAACGGTGGCGCGACGCTGACCCTGACCGTCGCCGCCTTCCTCGTCGCGCTGATCATCGGAATCCCGTTCGGGCTGCTGGCGGGCCGCTACCGGGACCGCACCCCTGACGTCATCATCCGACTGTTCGGCGTGGTCAGCTATGCCGCGCCGGTCTTCTTCACCGGGCTGCTCGCGCAGGTGTTCATCGCCCCGCACCTCGGGCTGCCGACCAGCGGCCAGGCGAGCCCGCTCGTGCAGGTCAGTATCCCCACACATACGCACATCCTGATCCTCGACGCGATGCTTGCCGGCCAGTGGGGCGGTGTCTGGGACATCCTGCGGCACCTCTTCCTGCCCGCCATCACTCTGGGAATCCTGATCTGCGGTGTCTTCATCCGGCTGGTGCGGGTGAACGTCCTCCAGACGCTGCAGAGCGATTATGTCGAAGCTGCGGAGGCGCGGGGGCTCTCCCCGGGAATCGTGGTGCGCAATCACGCCTTCCGGAATGCGCTGGTGCCCGTCATCACGATCATCGGCCTGCAGGTCGCCCTCCTGATGGCCGGTGCCGTGCTGACCGAGACGACCTTCAACTGGCCGGGCATCGGCAACAAGTTGTTCCAGTACATCTCGAACCTCGACTACGGGGCGGTCCAGGGCATCATCACGATGTTCACCGTCGTGATCGTCATCGTGAGCCTGCTCGTCGACATCGTGACCGGGCTGATCGACCCGAGGGTGCGATTCTGATGCGCAGACTGGTCGGCGCCGCCCTCTCGCCGTTCCGCCAGACGTCGGGTCTCGGCCGCTGGATCCTGGTCGCGGGCATATTGATCACCCTCTTCTTCATCGTGCTGGCGATCTTCGCACCGTGGATCGCGCCATACGGCTATTCGCAGGCGTCGGCGAACGGCAAACCCTTCCCGAAGCTCGCATCCCCCGGCGGCAACTTCCTGTTCGGCACGACCAACCTCGAATTCGACGTCCTGTCCCGCACCATCTGGGGTTCACGGACGGCGCTGGAGGTCGTGATCCTGTCGGTCGTGGTGTCGCTGGTCATCGGGGTGCCGCTGGGCATCGTCTCGGGATACTTCGGCGGATGGCTCGACCGGATCGTCACGCTCGTCATGGACGCCATCTACACGTTCCCGTCGTTGCTGCTGGCGATCGTCTTCGCGTTCCTGCTCAGCAATCTCGTCGGCGGCGGCATCGGCAGCGCGGCGATCTCGCTGACGGTCATCTACATCCCCCAGTATTTCCGCGTCGTGCGCAACACGACCATCAGCGCCAGACAGGCCCCGTATGTCGAGGCCGCGGATGCGTTGGGCGCGTCCGACTTCGCGATCATGCGGCGCTACCTGTTCGGCAACGTGGTGCAGAGCGTCCCCGTCATCGGCACACTCAATGCGGCCGACGCGATCGGCACCCTCGCCGGGCTCGGCTTCCTGGGCCTCGGGATTCAGCCGAACGAAGGAGCCGAATGGGGGTTCGACCTGCAGCGCGCCATCCAGGACGCGTCATCCGGGGTCTGGTGGACGGGGTTGTGGCCGGGAGTGGCGATCGTGCTGCTGGTCACCGGGCTCACCCTCGTGGGCGAAGGTCTCAACGAGACCGTCAATCCCGTGCTGCGCAAACGACGTCTGCTTCCCGTGCGCATGCCTCCCCGCAGAGCGCCCACCCGGGCCGCGGCGCCGGCCGACGACCTGGGCGACACCGACACACCGAAGGTGGAACCGTGAGCGTCGCGACCGAGACTGCGAAGGACGGCGGAGACGCCGTCGTGGATGTCCGCGACCTGCGCGTGTGGTACGGCACGACCCGTGGCGCGATCCGCGCCGTCGACGGCGTCAGCCTGTCGTTGCGCCGGGGCGAGACCATGGGTCTGGTCGGCGAATCGGGCTGCGGCAAATCCACTCTCGGGCGGGGCCTGATGGGGCTGCTCCCTCCTGGGGCGAAGCGGGACGGCGAGGTGATCTTCCATGGACGGGACATCCTTGCGATGGACGCCAAGGAGTCCTACCGGCTCCGGGGATCACAGATCGGCATGATCTTCCAGGAGCCCCTGACACGGCTCAACCCGTTGATGCGCGTCTCGCAGCACTTCGAAGAGACGCTCCACCAGCACGAACCGCATCTGTCGAAGCAGGAATGCCGCAAGCGCGCTCTCGAGATGCTCCGCCTCATGGGTATACCGCCGACTCGCTACAGGTCGTATCCACACGAGTTCTCGGGAGGGATGCGGCAGCGGCTGATGATCGCCCTGGCGCTGGTGCTGCAACCCGACTTCGTCGTCGCTGACGAACCGACCACCGCCCTGGACGTGCTCGTGCAGGCGCAGATCATCGCCATCCTCAACGACATGCGACACCGCTTGAACAGTGCGTTGCTGCTCATCACCCACGATCTGGGGATCGTCGCGGAGGTCTGCGACAGGGTCTCGGTCATGTATGCCGGCCGGATCGTCGAACAAGGCGACATCGCAGACGTCTTCGGCCACCCCCAGCATCCGTACACACGGGAACTGCTGCGCTCCACCATCAGCGTCTCCACGACGGGACTCAACTTCATCCCGGGATCACCGCCGGACCTCATCGATCCGAAACCCGGCTGTCGGTTCGCGCCACGCTGCCCCAACGCGATGGCGGTGTGCGGAAGGCTCGACCCGGTGCCCGTGGCTCGCCGCGGGGGCGGCCAGGTCGAATGCTGGCTGCACGGACCGAACGAACTGATCCCCGATGGTGGCACCGCACCGCTGGAGAAGGAGGAGCTCCGTGTCGCAGACGAAGCCTGAGGCGGCACTCCCGGACACCGAAACGCTCATCGATGTCGAGGGACTCCACGTCCATTTCAGTCTGGGCGGCAGCATGCTGGCGCGCCTCACCGGACGCGACACCGGCACTGTGCGCGCGGTCGACGGTGTGGACCTGTCCCTGCGCAGGGGCGAGATCGTCGGCGTCGTCGGCGAAAGTGGTTCCGGCAAGTCGACACTCGGCCGGGCGCTGCTCGGCATGGTGCCGATCACGCACGGCTCCGTCGTCGTGGACGGCACCGACGTCGGCACGCTGCACGGAAGGTCCCTGCGGCGAATGCGCCAGCACGTCCAGATGGTCTTCCAGGATCCGCATGCGGCGCTCAACCCGGGCATGACGGTCGAGCAGGCCGTCGGCGATCCGTTGCGCATCCACGGTATGCGGGATGCCGCGCGACGGCGGGAGCGCGTCGTCGAGGCGCTGGAGAACGTCAGCCTGACGCCGGTCGAACTCTTCCTGCCGAAGTATCCCCGCGACCTCTCGGGCGGCCAGAAGCAGCGCGTCGTGCTGGCCCGCGCCATCATCCTGGGGCCGAGCGTGCTCGTCGCCGATGAGCCGACATCGATGCTCGACATGAGCGTCCGCGCCAAGATCCTCCAGCTGATGCTGGATCTGAAGGACGAGCTCGGCCTGACCTACATCTACATCACCCACGACCTGGCCACGGCCAAGTTCTTCTGCGAGCGCATCGCGATCATGTATCTCGGGCGGATCGTCGAGATGGGAGAGACCGAGGAGATCTTCGCCCATCCCAAGCACCCGTACACGAAGGCGCTGCTTGCCGCTATTCCCGACCCTGATCCCACCCGGGCCGGTGAAGCCGGACTGCTCCGGGGCGAGATCCCGGATGCCGTCGACCGGCCGGCCGGCTGCGCATTTCATCCTCGCTGCCCTGTGGCGTTCGAGCGATGCGGCTGGGAGGCGCGAGATCTGGCGGCGGAGCTGGAGAGCCACTGGCTGCGCAACCGTGCCGAGACCTACGACGAGGAACGCCGCAAGATCGGCAACCTCGATCAGCTCGCGAAGCAGAGTCACGAGACGACCGCGGTGCTGCGCCCTGCCGGCGGTGCGTCGAGCGACGACCTGCTCGACCTGCTCAGCGAGATGCGCCAGGAGAACCCCGACGCCCGGATCTGGTCGGGCGTCGCGTCCATCCAGCCGCATCCCGACGGCGTCGAGGTCACTTTCCACGACGGCAGCGACCCGGAGCTGGTGCGCAACGGGAGCACGCAGGTCGCGTGTCACCTCTATCCACCGAACGCCTGACCGAGATCGAGGTCGCGGTCCGGCGCCCGACCGGTCACCGAAGGCGCTTCAGCCGGGTTCGTCCGTCGTCAGCGTCACGCCGTCGGCAACGCGGTATGGACTGCCGGTGATGAGGGCGCCGAGCGTGCGGCGCAGCCGTGAGACCTCGGCCCGCACGGTCACCACGTGGTCGTCGTCGCCGTAGACCCGCGCGCTCAGCTGACGGGCCGTGAGGCCCTGCCGCCCCGCATCATGCAGCAGGCCCAGGATCTGGGCGTGCCGCTGCGACAGTGCCGTATGCCATGACTCGCCGGCGCCCGTCACGCTCAGCGCCGGCTCGCTGCCGTGGGTGAGCCGCGCCGTGATCTGCCCTCGTCCCCGGGCGGGGCGCACCAGCCAGCCGCCGTCGAGTCGCTCGGGCAGACACAGTCCGAGCCCGGGCACGGTGATCGCGTGGGAGGCGCTGGGCGCGGCGATGCGGTCGCGCACCGCGACCCCGACGCTGTGTGCGACCCAGCCGTCGTCGTCGACGACCAGGGCCGGCCCGCCGCCGACGACCGCGGCCTGGCTCACGGACCGCAGATGCTCCAGCGCCTGCTCGTGCCGTCGCCACAGGCCCGCCTGCGCGAGCAGCACCGCCGACTCGACGAGCGCACCGATCGCCGGATGCAGGGTGAGGGCGGGCCCGCTGACATCGACGATGCCGAGCAGTTCGCCGCTCCGAGGGTCATGGATCGGGTATGCCGTGCAATACCAGGGATGCTGGGTCTGCTCGTAGTGCTCGCCCGAGAACAACTGCACCGGAGCCGCCTCCGTCAGCGCGGTGCCGATCGCGTTGGTGCCGACGTGTCGCTCGGTCCAGCGCGCGCCCAGGTCGAATCCGAGCCGGTCGGCCTGACGCAACACCGGCGCCGAACCCTCGCGCCACAGGATGACGCCGTCGGCGTCCGTCACCACCAACACGAACACGGAGGCGTCGGCCACGCTGGTGAGCACCTTGCGCAGGTCGTCGATGACCAGGTGCAGCAGCGACTCGCGGCGCAGCCGCTCGACCTCGTCCGGGGAGCACAGCACGCGCTCGTTGTGGCCGTCGACGTCGAGCCCGAGTGCGAGCATCCGCGACCACGACCGCCAGACGACCGGGCGCGGCCGCACGGGCGGGCTGCTGCCGCCGATCACCGCGTCGTGCATTCGCACCAGATCGCGGGCATACCTGGGCAGGTCGGTGCCCGGCGTGATCGCACCATATGCCGTCACGGCTCACCTCCTGCCGGCCGCGGGTGTGCAACATCGTGCAACGCTTCCCTTCGAGGGTACGCGCGCGGTGTGCTGTGGATCACACACGAAGGGACGGTGCCCATGACGCAGACAGCAGAACCCACCACGTCCGCCGCGACCGGCGAGGCGAGGCTGTGGCTGACGAACTTCGAGCACGCACTGGCCACCCGCGACATCGAGCGCGCCACCGGCATGTTCGCCGCCGACAGCTTCTGGCGCGACCTGACGGCCTTCACGTGGAACATCAAGACCCTCGAGGGCCGCGACGCCATCTCCGACATGCTGAGCCACTGTCTCGCGACGACCGACCCGCACTCGTTCCGGCTCACCGAGGAGGCCACCGAGGACGGGGGCGTCATCGAGGCCTGGATCGAGTTCGAGACGGTGGTCGGCCGCGCGAAGGGCCACCTGCGGCTGAAGCCGGAGGGCGCGTGGACGCTGCTGACCTCTCTGCGTGAGTTGAAGGGCTTCGAGGAGCGCCAGGGCGGCACCCGCCCGCAGGGCGTCAGCCATACGCTCAGCCCCGGCCGGCTGTCGTGGA
>CAYPQR010000108.1:0-8292 GCA_964412865.1 uncultured Intrasporangiaceae bacterium | reverse complement strand
GCACCATGCGAGGTCTCGCTCCCCCGCGCGCTTCGCTCTGTGCGGGAGGTGCCCCCATTGCTCGCGCCAGCGGCTCGGCTACTCGACCAGCCAGGTGCGGTCGCTACGGAGTGGCGGGCTCGTCGCTCCACGAGCGCCACAGCGCGGCATACGAGCCGTTCATCGCGATGAGCTCGTCGTGCGAGCCGATCTCGGTCACCAGCCCGTCCTCGACCACCGCGACGCGGTCGGCATCGTGGGCCGTGTGCAGCCGGTGGGCGATCGCGACCACGGTGCGCCCGTCGACGACAGCCGCCAGCGACCTCTCGAGGTGACGTGCCGCCCGCGGGTCGAGCAGCGAGGTCGCCTCGTCCAGCACGAGCGTATGCGGGTCGGCGAGCACCAGCCGAGCGAGAGCCACCTGCTGCGCCTGCGCGTTGGTCAGACGCGTGCCGCCCTGCCCGACCGAGGTGTCGAGCCCGTCGGTCAGTTCGTGCGCCCACTGCCCGGCATCGACCGATTCCAGAGCATCCCAAAGATCCTGGTCGCGGGCCTCAGGCCGGGCGAGCACGAGGTTGTCGCGCAGAGTGCCCACGAAGACGTGGTGCTCCTGTGTGACGAGGGCGACCTCGCCGCGCAGCCGGTCGAGCGTGAGGTCGACCAGGGGCACTCCACCGACGTCGAGCCGGCCCGTGCGCGGTCCGTCGATGCCGGCCATGAGGCGACCCAGCGTCGACTTGCCGGCGCCGGAGGGGCCGACGATCGCGAGACGCTCCCCGGGTAGCAGGTCGAGCGAAACACCGTGCAACACATCATGATCGCGGCGATAGGAGTAGGTCACGTCGTGCGCCGCGAGATGATCGTCGGCCGGTAGCCTACCGCTCGACGTGCGGTCGGGTGGCACCTGCTCGACGCCGATGATCCGAGCGAGGGAGGTGGTGCCGACCTGGATCTCGTCGAGCCACGACACCAGCTCGTCGAGCGGTTCGGCGAGAGCCTGCGCATAGAGGACGACTGTCGTGACCTGCCCGATCGACGCGTGGCCGGACGACACCAGCAGGCCGCCCCACAGCAGCGCCACGGCAGCGGGGCCGAGCATGGCGAAGTCGACCTGGGGGAACCAGCGCATGCGCATGCGCAGCGTGTTGCACTCGGCGTCGAACATCTCGCGCACCGTGTCGTTGATGCGTGCCGTGCGACTTCGCTGCAGCCGCAGCGCATCGATCGTTCGGGCACCTTCGATGGTCTCGGTGACGACGCCGTTGTTGGTTGCGTATGCGGCGCGCTCGCGCAGATATCCGTTCCGCGCGCGTTTCAGGTAATAGCGGGTCGACGTGACGAGCAGCGGGATGCCGACCAGCAGGCCGAGCGCGACGAGCGGGCTGACGACGAACGCCGCGACGAGCGTGAGCAACGACGTCGCCGCAGCGACCAGGATCGACGGTATGCCGTAGCGCACGACATACGACAGCGCCTCGACGTCGTTGGTGGTGCGGGAGATCAGGTCGCCGGTGCCCGCGCGCTCCACCGTCGACAGCGGCAGCTGGATCACCTTCTCGATGAAGCGCTCTCGAAGCTGCGCAAACACCGTCTCGCCGAGCACGAACGCCGCGCGGCGGCCGAACCAGGTCAGCACGGTCTGCGCGACGACGGCTGCGGCGAGCACGAGGATCAGGCGGTCGACGTGTGTCAGGGTCGCGCCGTGCCCGATGGTGTCGACGAGTTCGCCGATCACGCGGGGCGGGGCCAGCGCTGCGAGCGCGGCGAGCGAGTGCAGCCCGAGGACAAGGGTCAACGAACGGCGGTGCGACTTCATGAGTTCGGCCGCGTGCGCCCGGACGTCGGCGGCCTCCGCGATCGGCAGCGTGCGCCGCGTCGTGTCGTGCGTGTCGGTCGTGGTGCTCACGAGGGCGTCACCTCCATCGTCTCGTCGGCGCCGCGGGTGACGACCCGACGGTATGCCGGGTCGTGTGCCAGCAGTTCTGCGTGTGTGCCGCGGGCGACCTGCACGCCGTCGGCGCAGAACACCACCTCGTCGACGTGGTCGAGCAGCAGCGGGCTCGCCGTCATCACCACGGTCGTCCGGCCGCGTCGCAGGCCGGCGAGCCGCCCTGCGATACGCGCCTCGGTGTGCGCGTCCACGGCACTCGTGGGCTCGACCAGCACAAGGGTCTCGGCCGAGAGCAGCAGCGCCCTGGCGAGCGCAAGACGCTGCCGCTGGCCACCCGAGAACGACCGCCCCCGTTCTTCGACCTCGGCGTCGAGCCCTCCGGGGAGCGCATCGAGCACGTCACCCGCGTCGGCAACCTCCAAGGCGGCCAGCAGGTCGACATCGTCGGCGCGACCGGTCGGATCGAGTTCGCCGCGCAGGCTTCCGGTGAACAGGCGGGGATCGGTCTCGGAGACGGTGATCCGTGAACGCACCTGTGCCAGGGGAACATCCAGCAGGTCGACGCCGCCATAGGTGACGCCACGCGCCTCCGGGCCGAAGCGGCCGAGCCGGTCGGCGAGGTCTGTCGACTCGTGCGGTCGTGCCGACACGACCGCGGTGAGCCGGCCAGGGCGAATGCGCACCCCGGACGTGGCGTCCGCGATCTCCCGTGGACCATCGGGGAGTTCGGCCACGGCAGTGGAGTCGTCGTGGTCGCCGTGCACCTTCAGCACATCGATGACTTTGCGGGCGGCGACCACCGCTCGCGCGACGTCCTCGGCCATCTCGGTGGCGGTCCGCAGCGGCATGACGAGGAATGCCGTGTATCCGAAGAATGCCACCAGCTGCCCGGGGCTGATCGAGCCGTCGAAGACGGCGCGGGCGCCGAGCCAGGTGACGACGACGATGAAGATGCCCGGCAGCAACACCTCTGCGGCCTCGAGCGTCGCCTGTGGATTCGCCACGTCGACACCGTGCCGGCGAACGCTCTGTGACTGCCGCTGGTAACGGCGCAGGAACGTCGTCTCACCGCCGATTCCGCGCAAGACGCGCAGTCCGGCGACCGTGTCGGATCCGAGTTCGGTCAGGTGGCCGGACTCCTCGCGCTGCGCGGCCTGCTTGCGTTGCAGCGGTCGCATCACGAGGGTGAGGGCCGCCAGCAGCACGGGCACCCCGATCAGCACGATCAGGCCGAGTCGCACCGAGGACGTGAGCAGGATGATGGCGACGACCAGAAAGGAGAGGATCGACGCGCAGAATCGCCCGAACACGTCGAACGGGTTGCCCACGCGCACGGCGTCCGAGGCCACGGTCGCGACGACCTTGCCCGTCGGTGTCGTGCGGGGGAGCGCCTCACCGGTCTGCACCGCATGGCGGCCGATGAGTTGAATCACCCTGAAGGTGGCGCGCATCCAGCTCTCGACGGCATACCGGTGGCGCATCATTCCACTGAGCGCGGACGTGGCCGCGAGCAGGAGCACCGCCGCCGACCACAGGAGGAGCTGATCGATGTTGTGTGCGATCATCCCGCGGTCGATCGCGAGCGATACGGCTGCCGGCACCAGGGCCTGGGCGAGCATCCAGAGGCTCCCGTATGACGCCGCTCCGGCGAGGGTGCGCCACTGGCCCTTCCCGGTCCATGCCAGGTAGTGCCACGGGCCGCGCAGGTCCGGCGTGCCCGGGTCGAGGTAAGGGAGCTTCTTCATGGCGTGACCACGGTAGAACGGGGACCCGCCCGGGCGACACCGAATTTCAGCGTGCTGCCGCCGATTCGGCGTCGGACCGGTCGGCAGCTGGTGCGTCACCGCCGCTCCGATACAGCATGAGTGACACCGCGGCTCCGGCGGCGAGCGCCACGATCCCGGCGGCCACATACGTCATCGTGATGCCGTGGGCCGCAGCGTCCTCGACGACCAGCGCGACGTGTGCCGGCAGGTCGGTGGCGTGGAGCCGGCCACCTGCGACGGCCTGCGCCAGATGGGCGGAGGAGGCGGGCGAGCCGGTGAGGTGCGAGTTTATGGATGAGCTGAAAAGCGCTCCGAGAGCCGCGATTCCGATGGCGAGTCCGATCTGGCGCGCGGTGTTGACCGCTCCTGCGGCCATCCCGCCCTTGCGCGGATCGACGGCGGCCATGGCGGCCGACGACAACACGGGGATGGCCAGGCCGACACCGATGCCGACGATGGTCAGCCCCGTGATCAGGGCGGGCCAGCCGGCCGTGGTGTGCAACTGCCACGCGACGACCAGTTCGCCCAGCCCGATGAGGACCACCCCACCGCCGATCGTCAGGTGCACGGGTGCGCCGTGCACGAACCGGCCCACGAACCCGCTGGTCGCGAACGCCGCCACGGCCATGGGTGCGGTCGCGAGGCCGGCTTCGACAGGCGAGAGACCAAGAATGGACTGCAGCCAGATCGCGGTGTAGGCGAGATTGGCGAATGCTGCCAGGTTCAAAAAGAATCCGGCGATCAGTGAGGCCGTGAATACACGATGCCTCAAGAGCTCCAGGTCGATGAGCGGGTGACTGCTGCGAGCTTCTATGCCGGCGAACACCCCCAGCGCAAGCGCAGCAAGAACGAGCAGGGCGATCGTGGCCGCTTCGGTCCAGGCGCCCTCACCGCCGCGGATCAGGCCGTAGGTCAGTGCCGCCGCGAAGACGGTGAAGGAGACCACGCCGCCGAGATCGAAGCGAGCGGAGCGGTCGCCGGCGTCGGATCGTATGGACCGCAGGACCATCACGATGGCCAGCAGCGAGACGGGCAGGTTGACCAGGAAGATCCATCGCCAGCTGAGGTGCTCGACCAGCAGGCCTCCGACGATGGGGCCGATGGCCGCGGCCGCGCCGCTGACGGCGCCCCAGACGCCATAGGCGGTGCCCCGGTCACGTCCGCTGTATGACGAGTTCAGCAGTGCGAAGGTCGTGGCGAACATGATGGCGCCACCGATGCCCTGCACACCGCGTGCGCTGATCAGCCACGCCCCGGTCTGGGCGCACCCGCTCGCCAGTGATGCCGCCGCGAAGAGCGTCAGGCCCACCAGGTATGCCACGCGGTGCCCGACCCGGTCGGCGATCGTGCCGGCGGCGAGCAGCAGCGCCGCGAGTGCCAGCGCATACATGTCGATCACCCACTGCAGGCTGGAGAACGACGCGCCGAGGCCGCCGGCCATGGCGGGGAGGGCGACGTTGACGATGGTGACGTCGATCAGCAGCATCAGGGTGCCGAGGCAGATCGCGATCAGGGGTGACCATTTGCGCATGGGGGCTCCTACCGGGGGACGGGATGACCGATCCATGCTGCGGCCCGACATCATGTTTGCGACAGCCACGATCGCCTGACGCCTATAATCCTCCATATGTCAGGTGATTCCACGCCGGAAGCTCTGGCGGTCGACCACGTCGATCATCAGATCCTCCATGCACTTCTGATCGACGGGCGCGCGCCGTTCCGGCGCATCGCCGCGGTGATCGGCGTGAGCGAGCAGACGGTCGCCCGGCGCTACCGCCGGCTGGCCCGGGCGGGAGCGGTCAACATCGTCGGGGTCGCGCGCGACACCCGGCGCACGCGGCCGTGGATGGTGCGTATGCGCTGCCGGCTCGGCGCCGCCTCCGCCGTCGCCGAGGCGCTGGCGCGCCGGCCCGACGTCGCCTGGGTCAATCTCATGGCCGGCGGCACCGAGATCACCTGCCGGATCAACGTCGCGCTGGGCGGCGGCGGTGACGACCTGCTGCTGGAGCGGCTGCCGCGCACTCGTGAGGTGATCGATCTGAGCGCGCACGCCGTCCTCCATCGCTTCGAGGACCGTTCGCGGCCGGACTGGGATCCCTTCCCCGACCCGCTGAGCGCGGCCCAGCAGGATGCGCTGCGACCGCGGACCGTCACGCCGGACGCCGCGGGAGTGCGCGACGACGACCTGCCGCTGTTCGAGGCGCTCGCGTCGGACGGGCGGCTCAGGGTGTCGGAGCTGGCCGGGGTGACGCGGTGGTCGCCCGCGCGGGTCAGCCGGCGGATCGATGCGCTGCGCACCCTCGGCGCGTTGGACATCGAGGTCGACATCCTGCCCGACCTGTTCGGAATGCGTGGTTCGGCCCTGCTGTGGGTCACGGTGCAGCCGTCGGCGGTGGAGGCGGTGGGGCGAGCGATGACCGCCATGCCGCAGATACCGTTCGTGAGCGCGATCAGCGGCAGTCGGAACATGCTGTGCTCGGTGCTCACCGTCGACTACGAGGAGCTCTACGAACTGGTCACCGACGAGGTCGGCACACTGGCCGGGGTGATGAACGTGGAGGTCTCGCCGACCATGCGCCGGTTCAAGCAGGAGGGCACGCGCGTCTCCGGCGCGCGGCTGCGACGCTGAGTGCGGCCGGCACAGCCTCCGGACGTACCCTGGCGGCGTGTTGCGCACCGCTTTGACGCCTCGCTGGCTGGGCCTGCTGGCCCTGCTGGTCGCGCTCGTCGTGACCTTCAGCTGGCTCGGCCTGTGGCAACTGGACGTCGCACGGTCCAAGGGCTCCGAGTCGTCGATGAGTGTGGCGAAAACCACGCAGCCGCAGCCGCTCGAGGAGGTCATGAAGCCGCATCAGAGCTTCCCCGACAACGGGTCGCTGAAGCCCGTGACCGCCACCGGCCACTACGACGCGGCCCACCAGGTGCTGATCAGCGGCAGGCTGTTGCACGGCAAGCGAGGCTATTGGGTGCTGACGCCCCTGGTCGTGCAGGGGTCCGGCGCGCGGGTCGCGATCATCCGCGGATTCGTGTCGTCGCCGAGCGACGCGAAGCCGCCGTCGACGGGCGACCGGCAGGTGACCGTCACCGGTGCGCTCGCCCCGGGGGAGTCGCCGTCCACGGGACATCACCCGAAGGGGCAGCTCGGCAGCGTCGATCTGGGGTATCTGCTCAACAAGTGGGGCGGCACGATGTACAACGCGTTCATCTTCAAGACCGCCGAGTCGCCGAAGGCCACGTCGGCACCCATCCAGAGCTTCCCTCCGCCGAAGCCTGCGTCGCACAGTGGGCTCAAGCCGCTCAACGCCGGATATGCGCTCCAGTGGTGGTTTTTCGCGCTCTTCGCCATCTATCTCTACTGGAAGATGCTGGGCGACGAGGTCCACGGGTCACGACGTTCGCGTCGTGAGGACACGACCGGTCGTCAGGAGCCCGACGGCGAGAGGGACAATGACGGTGTCCGTGACATGCACTCGAAGGATGCTCATGCCTGAAACCCGAGAGACCGTGGGCCGTGGCCAGATTCGCCCGGGAGACAACCTGCGCAGCATCCGGTTCGCGCTGACCATGTTTCGCATCATGGCGGTCGTCGCCGGCATCGCGCTGCTGATCCTGTGCGCCGAGCTGATCGTGCGCTACGGCTTCGACAACCAGTCGATGGACTGGTGGCCGCAGATCCACGGATACCTGTTCATCATCTTCGTGCTGTCGGTGTTCAACCTCGGCTTCAAGATGCGCTGGAGCCTGGTGCAGATGGGGTTGTATGTGCTGACCGCCTTCGTGCCGCTGCTGTCGTTCCGGCTGGAGTATCGGGTCAACAAGGAGGTCTCCGCGCAGCTTCGGGCGGCATCGGAGGCAGCGGGCGAGACTGCGTAGACTCGTCCGGGTGAGCGAACCCCTGCAGGAGCACCCGGTCCTGGTCGTCGACTTCGGCGCACAGTATGCGCAACTCATCGCGCGACGCGTGCGCGAGGCGTCCCTCTACAGCGAGGTGGTGCCGCATACGGCGTCGGCGCAGGAGATCCTGGCCCGGAAGCCGGCGGCGCTGATCCTCTCCGGCGGCCCGTCGTCGGTGTATGCCGACGGTGCGCCCGCCCTCGACCCCGCGCTGCTCGAGGCCGGCATCCCGGTGTTCGGCATCTGTTACGGCTTCCAGGCGATGGTGGGGGCGCTGGGCGGCACCGTCGCCAAGACGGGACGGCGCGAATACGGTGCGACGACCGCCCGCATCTGCGACGTGGCGTCGACCCTCTTCAACGGTCAGCCGCAGGAGCAGTCGGTGTGGATGAGCCACGGCGACTCCGTCTCGGGTGCGCCGGAGGGAGTGTCGGTGACGGCCACCACTCCGGGTGCGCAGGTCGCGGCCATCGAGGACGACGACCGGCAGCTGTATGGCGTGCAGTGGCACCCGGAGGTGTTGCACACGCAGTTCGGTCAGCGGGTGCTGGAGAACTTCCTGCTGCACGGTGCGCGGCTGCGTCCCGACTGGACACCGGCCGCCATGGTCGACGAGCTGGTCGGCCAGGTGCGCGACCAGATCGGCGACGCGCGGGCGATCTGCGGGCTGTCCGGCGGCGTCGACTCGTCCGTTGCGGCCGCGCTGGTGCACAAGGCGGTCGGCGATCAGCTCACCTGTGTCTTCGTCGACCACGGCCTGCT
>CAYPQR010000107.1:0-8301 GCA_964412865.1 uncultured Intrasporangiaceae bacterium | reverse complement strand
CATCCTCCTGGTCACCGACGGGGATCTCGACCGTCTCGTCCTCGTCGTTGGTGACCTCGACGACTCGGATGTCGGCCGGGTCGACGGGCTCCTCGTCGGCGGTCGCCCGTGCCGGACGTCGGCGGCTGAAGTCGCCGGGCAGCAGGCTGTCGTCGCCCGCGGTCTGCTCGTCCAGGCGGCGCAGCGCGGCGACCCGGCGGGCCACCAGTTCGTCGTCATCGGCCGCGACCGCGTCGGACAGGGCCGCCACGCGCTGCAGTTCCGCCGCGAGCCGGATGCGCCGGGTCAGATGTTTGTCGGGCGCGTCGCGCCGGGCGCCCGCATACGCCTCGAGCACCGTGTCGAACGCCTTGGGCGGCGCGAGCACGAACAGCGGCGCGAAGTCCTCGGCGGGATCGCTGACACCTGCGTGCTCCCAGCCGGTCACCGCCGTGACGACCTCGTCGACCAGCACGTGCCCGCTCTCCAACGGGCCGTGGGTGGTGCAGGTCGCGAACCTCCAGAGGGTGATTTCCTCGAGCGCGTGCTCCCATCGCTCCAGCAGGCGGGCCGGCACGTGGCCGGTGGTGGCCGCGCGATCCAGCGCGGCCAGTTTGCGCGCGCGATAGGCGTCCGCGTCGTACGTCGGCAGCCCGGACTCGTCGACGACACGCGGGTCGATGTCGTGCAACGCGGCCAGAGCGCGCCCGACGCTCTGCGCGAGCGGTGTGCCCGACTCCAGCGAGCGCCACGTGGTGTTCTTACCCGGCAGATGCGGCAACACCGCGACGGTGGCGCCGTCGGGCGTGACGGTCAGGCCCTCGAGGCGCGGCACGGCATACGGCAGCCGCTTGGCGAGCAGCCGGGTCAGGGCGTCCGACTGCTCGAGCGCGGCCCCGGCGGCGGCATTCTGGGCGACCTTGACGTCCCAGGTGCGCTCGTCGTCCATGACGACATGGGCGACCTGGTATGCCGCGCCCGGTGCCGTGGTGGTGCCTTGCACCGACACCGGGCGGAGGCGGGGCACCGCGGCATGCGCGAGAGCAGCGAGGACCAGTGGACGACGAAGCACGTGGCCCACGGTATGCCGAGTTGGGGCCGTAGCCTGTAAGGCGTGCCCGCAACTTCGCAAACTCTGCTCGATCTCGTCCTCGGCCGATCGGCCCACGACCGCGCCGCACTGCGCCGCCGAGACCCCGACCTGATCCCGACGTTGCTGGCCGACCACGACACGAGGGTCTTCGACCTCTATCGCAACCGTGTCGTGCTCGACGCGACCGGCACGGCGCTCGCGCTGCGTCCGCCGCGGGCCGCCGACGCGGACGCGCTCGCGGTCTACCTCGGGTCGGTGGAAGGGCACGAGCACCTCGCCATCCTGCGCGACGCCGATCAGGCGCCGGCCGACGCCCGGTCACTGCGCGCCGTCGGACTGACGCTGGATGACGTGCAGATCAGCCTGGTGACGGCGGCCGTGGGCATCGCCAACTGGCACGCGACCCAGGGGTTCTGTCCCCGGTGCGGCCAGCCGACGGAGGTCGTCGAGGCCGGGTGGGTGCGTCGCTGCGTGGCCGATGGCACCGACATCTATCCGCGCACCGACCCTGCCGTCATCATGGCCGTGATCGACGACGACGACCGGTTGCTGCTGGCCCGCAACGCCAGAAGGCACCTGACGAACTCGATGTCGGTGCTGGCTGGTTTCGTGGAGCCCGGTGAAGCCCTCGAGGCGGCAGTCGCCCGTGAGGTCATGGAGGAGGTCGGCGTTTCGGTGGATCAGGTCACGTTCATGGGCGATCAACCCTGGCCGTTCCCTGCCTCGCTGATGGTGGGATACACGGCGCGCGCCACCACGACGGGTCTGCGAGTCGACCCGGAGGAGATCGACGCCGCGCGCTGGTTCGACCGCGCGCAGTTCGAGGGCGCGCTGCGGTCGGGCGAGTTGGTGGTGCCGGCGCGGCTCTCGATCGCGCACCACCTCATCGAGCACTGGTATGGCGCCAGGATCCCGCAGCAGCCCAGTCATGACGGAGCATCGAGGAATGGTTAGTGCCGACGAGGTCCTCGCGGGCCTGGACCCGGAGCAGCGGCGGGTCGCCGCATCACCCGTCGGACCGATGTGCGTGCTTGCCGGCGCCGGCACCGGCAAGACCCGCGCCATCACCCACCGCATCGCCTACGGCGTGCACGCCGGCGCCTACGATCCGCGACGCGTCATGGCCCTCACCTTCACCGCGCGTGCGGCGGGGGAGATGCGTTCGCGGCTGCGCCGGCTCGGCCTGCCCGTCGTGCAGGCCCGCACATTCCACTCGGCGGCCCTGCGGCAACTGCACTACTTCTGGCCGAAGGCGATCGGTGGCCCGGCGCCGGAGGTGCTGAGCGCGAAGGCGCCCGTGGTCGCCGAGGCCGCCGGCCGCCTGCACCTGCAGCTGGATCGCACCGTTCTGCGCGACCTCGCATCGGAGATCGAATGGGCCAAGGTGTCGATGCTGACCCCCGACACGTATCGCGCCGCGGCCGCACGCGCCCACCGGGAGCCCGCCGAACTCGACCACACGGCCATGGCGCGGCTGTTCGAGGCGTATGAGGAGGCCAAGACCGCGCGCGGCGTCATCGACTTCGAGGACGTGCTGACCCTGACGGTCGGCATCCTGTCCGACCGCGACGACGTGGCGGCCCAGGTGCACGATCAATATCGCCACTTCGTCGTCGACGAATACCAGGACGTCAACAAGGTGCAGCAGGCCCTGCTCGACCTGTGGGTCGGTGACCGTGCCGACCTGTGCGTCGTCGGCGACCCGGCCCAGACGATCTACTCGTTCACCGGCGCATCGCCACGCCATCTGCTCGAATTCACCCGCCGCCACCCCGGCGCCGACACGGTCTCCCTGGTGCGCAACTACCGCTCCAGCCCGCAGATCATCTCCTTGGCCAACCGCGTGCTGGCGGCGGGCCCGCGCGCCGCGCGCTCCGTGCAGCTGCGCGCCCAGCAGGAGGGCGGGCCGGAGCCGAAGCTCACCGCATACGGCGATGACGACGCCGAGGCGGCGGGCATTGCACAGTCGGTGCGCAGCCTGCTGGACGACGGCGTGCCGGCCAGCGAGATCGCGATCCTCTATCGGATCAATGCGCAGTCGGAGGCGATCGAACAGGCCCTGAGCGCGGCGGACATCCCCTACCTGGTGCGTGGTGGTGAGCGGTTCTTCCGGCGCAAGGAGGTGCGTGACGCGATCGTGCTGCTGCGTGGTGCCGTGCGCTCGGATGACGGCTCGGTGCCGCTGGGCAAGCTGGTGCGTGACGTGATCACCCCGGCCGGATGGTCGGTGGAGCGCCCGGCGGGCGGCGCCACCCTGGAGCGCTGGCAGTCCCTCGACGCGCTCGCCGGGCTGGCCGACGACTTCGGCCGCGTCGACGCGCCGACCCTGCGCGACTTCCTGGCCGAGCTCGAGCGCCGCGCCGCCGAGCAGCACGCACCGACCGTCGAGGGGGTGACTCTCGCATCGATGCACGCCGCGAAGGGCCTCGAGTGGGATGCCGTGCTGATCGCCGGCTGCTCCGACGGGCTGCTGCCGATCTCGATGGCGCAGGGCGCGGAGGAGATCGAGGAGGAGCGGCGGCTGTTCTATGTCGCGCTCACCCGTGCCCGCCGGCACCTGCACCTCAGCTGGGCGGCGGCGCGCAATCCGGACGGCAAGCAGAGCAGGCGGCCCTCGCGGTTCCTCGACGCCGCCGCCCCCGTGCTGGGTGACGCTGCGCGCAGCCGACCCAAGTCCAAGGCGGCACCAAAGCGCGGTCGCGCCAAGATCATCCGCTGCCGAGGCTGCGGCGAGCTGCTGCAGACCGCGGCGGAGCGCAAGATCGGCCGCTGCTCGCAGTGCCCGCCGACCTACGACGAGCAGCAGTTCGAGTCGCTGCGCAGCTGGCGCCTCGAGGTGGCCGCCGGGCAGAAGGTGCCGGCGTTCGTCGTGTTCACCGACGCGACGTTGATCGCCATCGCCGAGAAGCGGCCCACCGCAGCGGGAGAACTGGCCAAGGTCTCGGGCGTCGGAGCGCGCAAGCTGGCCTCTTACGGGCAGTCGGTCATCGACGTGCTGCACGGTGCCGACCCGGCCGAGGCGGCGAAGGAGTGTCTCGCCTCGATGCCGGAGCATCCCGCGAGATAGGTCGGTTCTCGCGTCAATCCCGTTGCCTCGCAGCAAATCCGCGCGACAATGGCGTCATCCCCAGAAAGAATTTCAAAAAAGTCCGAAAAAGAAGTTGCCGCCATAACTGCGGGCAACGTAGTGTTTCACTTGTCCATCTCAGCGGTCCAGGCGGCCGGCTGAGCATCACGAGAGACGAAGGAGGGTTGGCCATGAAGGAAATGACGACGACAGACCTGCGCACGACGCTGCGCGGTGCTGCGCTCTGCCCGCAGATGCCGATCCTCGGCTCCATTCGTGAGGACGTTCACGGGATCAGTGTGTCTGCGTCCATCCGCCGTGATGGGTATGCCCCGGTTCGTGGGCGCAGTGTCGCGATCCGCGGCGTCGACGCCACGTTCGTCCCGTCCTTTACCGATGCCGTCCATCGTTCCGCTTCCTTGGATCCTCCCGTCTGATCCAGACGACAGGTCCTTTTGAAACCAAGGCCGCGGAACCCGACATCAGGGTCCGCGGCCTTTTCGTGTCGCAGGCCAATCCGAGCAGAAAGCAGCTTCATGCCGACGAGCAGGACCGAGAACACCGGGCGCCACGACCGTGGTGCCGGGAGGAAGCCCTCCACACAGGGGCGCAACACCAAGGAGGTGCCATCGACGATGTTGGCCGATCTCATAGACCAAACCCTGTCAGCCGTTGAACGCGGGGCCGAATTGCCTTGCAGGATCAACGATCCCGAGCTTTGGTTCGCAGAGCGTCCGGAGGACGTCGAGCGCGCGAAGGCCATGTGCCGCGAATGCCCGCTGCGTGCCACCTGCCTTGCCGGGGCCAAGGATCGTCGCGAGCCGTGGGGCGTGTGGGGCGGCGAGCTGTTCCAGCAGGGGGTCGTCATCGCACGCAAGCGGCCGCGGGGCCGCCCTCGCAAGGTGCGGGTCGCCGCATGAAGGCCCCACAAAGTCTTCACGCGTACCCGATGAAGGCCTCGTTCGTGCATTGCTCGGCATCCCGTGCGGATGCCCGGCGTCGCGCGGCGCGCCGCACGACGCCTCATACCACTTCTTCGACCGTTTCAAGGAGACGCACCATGTACCAGCTGTTGCATGTCGAGCTCGCAAGGAGCCGGCGGCTGGTCGGTGAGTTGAAGCTTCCGCCCGACCGGCCGACGTCGGTCCCCGTGCGGAGCACGCTTCGACTCCCTGACCACCGATGACCGCGAAGCAGCCGGCCACGGCGCACGCCGTGGCCGGCTTGTCATGTCCGGGGGCGTCACGATGATCGGCTGCCGGCGGGCCGGCGGCGATCGGTGGACGAAAAGTCCTCAGAGCGGGGGAAATTCGGCGCCGGGGACGCACCGGTCGAAGATGTCGCGCGCGGGCACGGTGCCGCCGATCTGACAGAGCACCGCGATGCCGCCCAGCCAGGTGCGGTGGATCAGCACATAGCGCGGCGGCAGGTTCAGCCGCAACCCCACATGGAACTGCGAGCTGCGGGGATCGTTGATGTAGGCGAAGATTCCGCGCAGCCAATCGCGGGTGAACGTGAATTCGTCGCCGGCAAGCGGCTCGAGGAAGCGCCCGAGGTAATCGAGCAACGCGGCCGGGTCGATGTCGATGGCGCTCTTGATGAAGCCCTCCTCGCGCAGCCCCTCGAGCACCTCCTCGCCGCGACCCTGCAACGCCAGCGTGACCAGGGAGCCGAGCTCGGCCGGCAGACCGTCGGGCAGCCGGTTGACGGCGCCGAAGTCGAGCACGCCCAGTCTGCCGTCAGGAGTCAGCCGGAAATTGCCCGGATGCGGGTCGGCGTGCAACAGGCCCGCGCGCTCCGGGCCGCCCAGCAGGAACTCCAGATATGCCGTCGCCGCCCGATCGCGCTGCTCATCGGTGCCCGACGAGATGATCGTGGACAGCGGAGTGCCATCGATCCACTCGCTGACGATCACGTGCTCGGCCTGCGCCAAAACGTCAGGGATCCGGTAGGTCGGGTCGTCGGCGTAGGCCGCGGCGAACTGCTGCTGCATGGCGGCCTCCAGGTCGTAGTCGACCTCCTCCGCCATCCGGCCCTTCAGTTCCTCGAGGATCGGCCCGACGTCGAGGCCGGGGATCCAACCGGTGGTCATCCTTGCGACGATGGACAACTGGCCGAGATCGGAGAGCAGCGCCTCGCCGGCTCCCGGATACTGCACCTTCACCGCGACCGGCTGACCGTCCGACCACACCGCCCGGTGCACCTGGCCGATCGAGGCGGCCGCGGCGGGGTGGTCGTCGAACTGCTCGAACAGGTCGCGCCAGTCGGACCCGAGCTCCTCGTCGAGGATCTTGTGGACGGTCGTGACGGGCATGGCCGGCGCGGAATCCTGCAGCTTGGTCAGGGTCGCGCGGTATGGCCGGGCGAACTCCTCCGGGACCGCCGCCTCCAGCATCGACAGCGACTGGCCGAACTTCATCGCGCCGCCCTTCAGGGTGCCGAGCACTCGGAACAGCTGCTCCGCCGTCTGCGCCTGCATCTCGGCCGCGACCACCTCCGCCGGACGTCCGCCGACGCGCTTGCCGAGGCCGAGGGCCGCCCGTGCGCCGAATCCGAGCGGCAGCGTCGCGAGCCGGGCGGTGCGGGCGACGGCCTTGCGCGGCAGGTCGCTCATCGGAGCACTTCGGATGCGCGGGCTGCGGTGTGCTGCTCGCCGCGGCCGCCGCAGGCGGGCGGGCTGGCGAGAGCCGAGCAGCGTGGTGTGATGGCGGTCATACCCTCATTGTGGCCCGTCGGCCTGGGCCGGCTGCACAAGCGTCTCGTGCCAGCAGTCGCAGGCCGGGTGCACAGACCACAGGTGGTGCCGCACCCGGGGCTGCGGTGTCGTCGCGGAGAGGCACAGACCCGCCGGCAGCGGATCCCCGCCGGCCAGGCCCCGCACGACCAGGGCCACCAGGCCGGCCGCGAGCGACGACAGCTCGGCCGGGGCCGAGACGGGACCGGGCAGCGGCCAGGTCGACTCGAGCCGCGCCGCGGCCATGGGCCAGGTCGGATCACGGTCGGTGCGGTGCAAATCGAGGCAGCGCAGGCAGGGCCCACCCCGGCCGGGCCGCACCAGCGGGCCGACGACCACCCGATCGCCCGCCACGACCACCGGCAGGTGTGGCATCCGGCCCCGCTGCCAGCGGCCGTAGGCGTAGGGCGAGACCCCGTCGCGGCAGGGGAGCACCACGACATCGGGCCGCGGCCCCGTGTCCTCGGCCAGCGACTGTTCGACCAGGCCGATCTGCTCCTCGCCGATCAGCACCTTCGCGACGACCTGCTGCAGCACCTGACACAGCAGATCGGGCAGCGGACCGGACCCGGTGACCGCGACCGATCCGGAGTGCGGTGCATCGCGCACCATGTCGCGCAGGGCGCGCTCGAGCAGCATCGTGGCCTCCGCGCTCACCGACGGGCGCGAGGGGATGTGCTGCTGCATGGTCATACGGGGGCTCCTTCGGTGCGGCGCGGGGTGCACGGACAACGGTGGCACGGCGCCGCGTCCGCCCTCGGGGGTTATCCACAAGAGGTCGCCCAGCGCTGACTCGGGCCACAACTTGGCGTGGAATGTCGCTGAATGTGGCGAAGAACACGTAAGTTGGCTGGTATGAGCACCGCGCAGCCCGCACCGGAGGTCGAGATCCGCAGATCGGCCCGGCGGCGCCGCACGGTCTCGGCATACCGCGACGGCGACCGGATCGTCGTGCTGGTGCCGGCCCGGCTCGGCCGTGCCGAGGAGAAGCGGCTGGTGGCCGACATGGTCCGGCGGGTCGAGGCGAAGACGGGCGGCGGACAGTTCAGCGACGAGGCGCTGCTGCAGCGTGCGAAGAAGCTCTCGGCGCGCTACCTCGGCGGCCTGGCTCAGCCGGACTCGGTGCGATGGGTGACCAATCAGGCGTCACGCTGGGGGTCGTGCACCCCGCTGCGCGGCACGATCCGGTTGTCGCACCGGCTGCAGGGCATGCCCGACTATGTCGTCGACTATGTGCTGCTGCACGAGTTGGCGCACCTGCTCGCGCCCGACCACAGCAAGAGTTTCTGGTCGCTGCTCAGCGGATATCCGCATCTGGAGCGTGCTCGGGGTTTCCTCGAGGGAGCCGCGCACGGTGCCGGTCTGAGTATCTCCGACGACGCCGACGACGGACCGGCCGACACCGGCACCTGACGGTCGGCACGGGGC
>CAYPQR010000106.1:0-8369 GCA_964412865.1 uncultured Intrasporangiaceae bacterium | reverse complement strand
ACCGGGCGATGTCGTAGTCGGGCGTGCCGACGGCCATCATCTCGATGGCGCAACATGCCAGCCCGAACGTCGCCGGCCAGACGGAATACTTGCGCATGTAGCCGGCAAGACCCTCGACCGTGCTGAGCAGGAATCCTGCCGGAATCTTCTCTTCGATACCCATTTTCTATGCCTCGCTTGCACCGCTTGCCATGCTTGGCCGAATCCCGTCTGTCAGTCCCACTCCAGGCCGCCCCGCTTCCACACGTAGGCGTAGGCGATGAAGACGGTGAGGACGAACAGCAGCATCTCGACCAGGGCGAACAGCCCCATACGGTCGAATGACACCGCGAACGGATAGAGGAACACGCTCTCGATGTCGAACACGATGAACAGCATCGCGGTCAGGTAGTACTTGATCGGCACCCTGCCACCGCCCTCGGCGTGGGGGCTGGGCTGGATGCCGCACTCGTAGGCGTCGGCCTTGGCGCGGTTGTAGCGCTTCGGACCGGCGATGGACGCCGCGAAGACCGAGAAGACCGCGAAGGCGGCACCGATCCCCCCGAAGAACAACAACGGGGCATACGAGTAGTGCTCGAACCCGGTCATCCCATCGGCTCCTTCCGCTCGCAGTCGAGGCTGCGCGCTCTCATGGTATTGCTCATGCCGCCGGCGTCATGCGCGACAGCGCGGCCAGGACGCGGTCGTCGAACCGACCTGCCCGGCCGTCGCCGAGGTTGGCCATCACCTTCAGCAGGAACTTCATCATCGTCTGACGGGGCAGCCCGTACTTCACCGCCAACCGCATCACGTCGGGGTTTCCGATCATCTTCGCGAAGTAGCGGCCCAGCGTGTAGTAGCCGCCGAGCGCATCCTTCATGACCCCAGGGTAGGACGCGAGCACCCGCTCCCGTCCGGCGTCGTCGCCCCGGGCGAACGCCTGCGCCACGACCTCCGCCGCGAGCCGGCCGGACTCCATGGCGTAGGCGATGCCTTCGCCGTTGAACGGGTTGACCATCCCGCCCGCGTCACCGACCAGCATCAGCCCATCGGCGTAGTGCGGCTGCCGGTTGACCCCCATCGGCAATGCGGCGCCACGGATCGGGCCGGTGATGGTCGACTCGTTCATGGTCCACTCTGGCGGCATGGTCTCGACCCAGCGGCGCATGACGTCCTTGTAGTCGGTCTTGCCGAACGCCGCGGACGTGTTGAGAATGCCGAGGCCGACGTTGCTGCGGCCGTCCCCGACGCCGAAGATCCAGCCGTAGCCGGGCAACAGCACATCCTTGCCGGCGGCGTCTCGTGACCACAGCTCCAGCCACGACTCGAGGTAGTCGTCGTCGTGCCGCGGGCTGGTGTAGTAGGCCCGCACCGCCACGCCCATCGGACGGTCCTCGCGCTTGGGCCGGTCCATCTTGAGCGAGAGCCTGGAGGAGTTGCCGTCGGCCGCGATGACCAGCGGCGCGGCATACCTCGCCGTGACGCCGGTGGCCCGGCCGTCCTCACCCATCTGCTTCGCCTCGACCCCGACGATGTGGCCGGTGCGGTCGTCGAGAATCGGCCCGGTGACGTTGCATCCCTCGCGCAGGCGCGCGCCGTGCTTGACGGCGTGACGGGCCAGGATGTCGTCGAAGTCCTCGCGGGTGCGCACCAGACCGTAGGGCGGGAAGTTGGCCACGTCGGGCCAGTCCAGTTGGAGGTGGGTCCTGCCGCCGATGATGCGCAGACCCTTGTTCTTGATCCACCCGTCGGCCTCCGGGGTCGGGATGCCGAGGTTGATCAGTTCGCGCACCGCGCGCGGAGTCAGACCGTCGCCGCAGACCTTCTCGCGGGGGAAGTGCGTCTTCTCCAGCAGCAGCACGTCGAGGCCCGTCATCGCAAGGTATGCGGCAGTGGCCGATCCTCCCGGACCGGCACCGACGACGATGACGTCGGCAGACTCCTGCGCGTTCGCGCTGGATGCGGGCTGGCTCACGCTGCGTCCTTGCTTGTGAAGACGTTCACTAACCACGGCACTCTACGGCTTCTCGCCCATCATGCCCTACTAAGGCGGACCTAACCGCGAACCACCTCTCGGCCCCGGACGGCGTGACTCGCCGCGAGCCGGCCGTGCCTCGGCGCGGCCACGAGCCGAGGGGTCGTTCCGAGCCGCGCAGCTACGGCCTGATTCCCCTGTGCAACGCGACGATCCCACCGGTGAGGTTGCGCCATTCGACACCGATCCAGCCCGCCTCCTGCAGCCAGTCGGCGAGGCCCTGCTGGTCGGGCCAGTCCTGGATCGATTCGGCCAGGTAGACATACGACTCGGCGTTGGAGCCGACGCGCCGCGCGATCTTGGGCAGCGCCTGCATCAGGTATTCGCTGTAGACCTTGCGGAAGGCGCGGTTCGTGGGCGTGGAGAACTCACAGATCACCACCCGGCCGCCCGGCCGGGTCACCCGGTGGAATTCGCGCAACGCCGCGACCGGATCCTCGACGTTGCGCAGCCCGAACGACATGGTGACGGCATCGAACACACCGTCCGCGAACGGCAGCGCCATGGCGTCGGCCGCCGTGAACGCCAGATCGGGACGGCGCTGCTTGCCCTCCCGCAGCATCCCCTGGGAGAAGTCGGCCGGCACGACCCGCGCACCCCGCGCCGCGAACGGCTCGCTGCTCGTGCCCGTGCCGGCCGCGATGTCGAGGACGACGTCGCCCGGATGCGGGTCGACCGCGTCCAGCACCAGCGGACGCCAGCGACGGTCCTGACCGAGTGAGAGCACATCGTTGGTCAGGTCGTAGCGGGCCGCCACGTCGTCGAACATCCGGGCGACGTCGTGGGGGCGCTTGTCGAGGCTGGCACGATTCATGGCGCCATCGTCCCGCATGCCCTCGACCGGTCACAGACCGGGCGGATTACTCTTGGACCCGATGACCCTCCCCCTCGCCGACGACTCGGCCGTCACCCCGGCTCTGGTCGCACGCACCTCCGCCATCCCCGATCCGGGCGACCTGGCGCGCCTCGTCCCCGCCGACATCCCGGCGGGCGACATCATGTCGTGGATCCGCGACGGCGACGGCATGGTCGGCTGGGGGCGCGCCGCGTCCGTGCACACCGGCGGCGAGTCGCGCTTCACCGACGCCGAGGCCTGGTGGCAGGCAGTGTCCGCGCAGGCCGTCACCCGCAGCGACGTCGACGTGCCCGGAAGCGGACTGGTCGCCTTCGGTTCGTTCTCCTTCAGCCCGACCTCCACGCACGGCGCCACACTGGTCGTGCCCTCGGTGGTCGTCGGCCGGCGCGACGGCGCCAGTTGGATCACGCACATCAGCACGGCGGGACGCCTGTCCCCCACGCCGGATGTCGCCCCTGCGCCGGCGCCGCAGCCGCCGGGCACCCTGGCATACAGCGACGGCGCCCTGACCGGACCTCAGTGGGAGGCCGCCGTCGCCCGCACGGTCGAGCTCATTCAGCACGGCGAGGTCGACAAGGTGGTCATGGCCCGCGACGTGCAGGTCGAGGCGCTCGACGCCATCGGCCCCAGGTGGATCATGCAGCGTCTGGCTCAGAGTTATTCCAACACCTGGACGTTCAGCGTCGACGGGCTGCTCGGCGCGACGCCCGAGATGCTGGTGCGCCGCGAGAAGGGCCTGGTCACCTCCCGCATCCTCGCCGGCACCATCCAGCGATCGGGCGACGACGCGCACGACCTCGCCCTCGCCGGATCGCTGGCGCGTTCGTCCAAGGATCTCGAGGAGCACGAATACGCGGTGCGCTCCGTCGCCGACGCGCTGCGCCCGCACTGCAGCTCGATGAACACCCCGGAATCCCCCTTCGTGCTGCACCTGCCCAACGTCATGCACCTCGCGACCGATGTCGCGGGCGTCCTCGCCGACGACACGAGTTCACTGCGGCTCGCCGCCGCGCTGCATCCCTCCGCAGCCGTATGCGGCACACCCACCAGACAGGCCGCCGCCGTCATCGACGACCTGGAGCAGATGGATCGCGGCCGCTATGCCGGACCCGTCGGCTGGATCGACCGGTCCGGCGACGGCGAGTGGGGTATCGCCCTGCGCTGCGGCGCCCTCGACGAGCAGGATCCCCGCCGCATCACCCTCTTCGCCGGATGCGGCATCGTCGCCGGCTCCCGGCCCGACGCCGAGCTCGCCGAGTCGGAGGCCAAGCTCCTACCGATGCGCGACGCGCTCACCGGCGACTGACGGCAGCCGCCGATCCTTGCGACGGCACTTACGAAACAGGTAGCGTCAACAGACCTTCGCGGTCGCCACGGCCGATGAGCGCACCGCGGCGAGGGAGGGTGGCGAGGCCATGACGCAGATGCCGCGAGACGGTGTGGTGGTGGGCCTGGACGGGTCCGAGTCGAGTACGACCGCGCTGGACTGGGCTATCGAGGATGCCCGACTCCGTCAGAGACCGTTGCACCTCGTGCATGCGCAGAAGGTCGACCACGAGATCCTCACCGGCGAGAGCCCCGCGGCGCCCGGCCCGGGCGAGGGACTGCTGCGCGACATGCGGGACAGGGTCGCGCGACGTGCCGCCGACCTGACGGTCACCACCGACGTGGCGCATGGCGCGGCTACCCAGATCCTGACCGACCTTTCCCACGAGGCGGACTCCGTGGTCGTGGGCGCCAGCGGGCGCGGCTCCTTCGGCACCGCGGTGCTGGGCTCGGTGGCGCTCGGCGTCGCGATGCGCGCAGCGTGCCCGGTGGCCGTGGTGCGGGGCTCGACGACGCACCCGGCCGACGCGCCGGTCGTGGTCGGAGTCGACGGCTCCGAGCTGTCGCACCGCGCGGTCTTGCACGCCTTCGCCCGGGCCGACGCGCACGGTGCACCGCTGATCGCGGTGCACACGTGGGACGTCGAGTTCACCAGCGATCCATCGGCATCCATCACGCTGGCAGACTGGGAGTCGCTGCGTGAACGCAACCGTGCCGTACTGGACACCGCGCTGGCCCCCGGCAGGTCGAGCCATCCGCGGGTTGCCGTGTATACCCGGTTCGTCTACGACTACCCCAGCCGAGCACTGCTGGAGGCCGCCGCCGGCGCTCAGCTGCTCGTGGTCGGCAGCCGGGGCCGCAGCGGACTCAGCGGCATGCTGCTCGGCTCGGTGAGTCAGCGGCTGATCCAGCAGGCTCCCTGCCCCGTCCTGGTCGTGCGGCCGCCGCAGACCTGAGTGCCGTATACGACGCCGTCAGATCGACTGGCTGTAGCCGTAATACTCGTGGTCCTCGTTGTATCCGCCGTATCCGCTGCCGAGTTCATCGAAGCTCTCCACGAATTCGATGCCCTTGACCCACTTGACCTGGCGGAAGCCCAGTTGCACCTCGTTGCGTAGCCGCAGCGGCGCGCCGTGCCCGTAGGTCAGTGGCCCGCCGTTGAAATCGTAGGCGAGCATGGCCAGTTCGCCGCGCATCTGCTCGATCGTGTGCGCCGCATAATAGACACCACCGTCCGAACCGTCCGCGATCGAATAGAAGACGACCCACTTCGCCTGCGGCAGCGGCTTCACCAGGTCGAGGATGGTGCTCATCGAGACACCGCCCCACTTGGCAACGCCCGACCAGCCCTGGATGCAGTAGTGCTGGGTGATCTGCTCGTGATACGGCAGCGCGTGCAGCTGCTCGAGATCCAGCTCCATCGGCTCCTCGACCAGTCCATCGATGCGCAACCGGTAGTCGGCGAAGCCGCCTGCCTGCAGCGCCTTGTATTCCGGGGTGTCGGGCCAGGTGCCGTTGTGCCAGAAGTAGTCGGAGATGTCCTTCTCGGTGTACTTGCTCTGGCGCAGGTGCACCTTCTCGAACCGCCGCTGGAACGGGCCCGCGATCGCGTTGCCGACCGCCTGCACCACGCGCGGATGCCGCACCGTGAAGGGGCTGGCCGCGAACCAGGCGACGAGCACGAGGGTGATGGCGATCGCGAAGATGCCCACCCCGAGCCAGCCGCGCCCATCCCGGGCGGCGAACATCGCGTTGAGGTTCAGGCGCGCGCCCGTGACGAACACCATCGTGACGTGCGCGACGATGAACACCACGAACCACACCATGACCAGGGCGTGCAGCGAGCGCGCGAATTGCAGGTGAAACACCTTGCTGAACCGGCGGAATCGGGTCGACAGCGCCGGCGACATACCCAGCCCGGTGATCATCGCGAGCGGCGCCGCGACGAACAGGGTGATGAAGTAGGCGAGCAACTGCAGGCTGTTGAAGGCGACCCACCCGTCGTTGGCCGGGAAGTCCAGCGAGAGGTATTGGATCAGGGTGGACAGCGCATTGGGGAACACGTCCCAGCTCGTCGGCACCAGGTGGTGCCACTGGGGCGTCGCGAAGATCAGGACATAGAAGACGATCCCGTTGAGCAGCCAGCCGATGTCGACGGTGAAGTGCCACCAGCGCGCGAGGCCGATGGTGTGCCGCACACCGGGCAGGCCGACGTGCTTGGGCAGGTCGACGGAGTCCTCCTTGGCCGTCCACAGCGGGTTGTCGGGCGACTTCGGCCGCATCCGCACCCACTCGGCGCCGGGTCGTGAGTGCCTGGTCCAGTACAGCCGCGGGTGATCGACCAGGATCTGCCAGCCGGACCGGATGATGAACATCATGAACAGCAAATTGACGAAGTGCTGCAGATTGACCCACCACGGGAACCCGGCGTCGGCCTGCGCATGCGCCGGCACGACGGCTCCGGGGTATCGAGCGATGAAGTGCTCGACCGACGGCATGGTCCGCAACCCCTGGGCGACGGCGACGGCGAGGATGGCGACCACGAACCCGATGGGGATCAGCCACAGGATGTTGAACCATCGCCCCCGCACCCGGATGCGCGGGGCGATCGCGTGTTCCGGCGGCATCCCACCCGCCCAGTCGGGCCGGTCGATCTGGTCCTTGCCCTGCGTCAGTTCCGCCCGGAACGCCGACTTCTCCGGAGCCGCTTTGCGATGGGATACCTGAGTCATGATCCGACTTCCTCGTATCGGGCCGCGGGCTCGCGACCACCAGCTCTACAAGACGTAGATCACTCTACGCCTCGTAGAATTGATGGTGAATGTGACCCTCTACACGTTGTAGACTTGAGGGGCGATGACGGTGACGAACGACGAGGCGATCACACGATGACGGGCCGTGGCGAATTGGAACGTGCTGTGCTCCAGGCTCTTTGGGAGCACTCGGAGGGTATGACCGCCCGTGACGTCATCGATGCCCTGCCCGGCCGAGAGCCCGCCATGACCACCGTGCTCACCGTCCTCGACCGGCTGCACAGCAAGGGCCTGGTCAAACGCGACGAGGCGTCCAGACCGCGCAGCTACTATCCGAGCGTCGACCGCGAGGAATACATCGCGGGCATGATGCTCGATGCGCTCGGGCAGGCATCCGACCGCGACGCGGCGCTCACCCGCTTCCTCGGCGGCGTCAGCGACACCGACGCCGCACACCTGCGTCGTGCGCTGCGGCGACCACGACGCAGCCGATGACATGCTGCTGCGGGTCGAAGCACTCGGGCTGATCGCACTCTCGGTGACCCTGGCCGGGCCGGTCTCGTCCGCGCTCGCCCGGGCGGCATGGCCTGCCCGCTCTCCACGCGCTGCGCTGCTGCTGTGGCAGGCCATCGGCCTCGGCGGTGGCCTCGGCATACTCACCGCCGGCCTGACCCTGGCGGCGGCCGACACGGGCCGATCCTGGCCTGAGGGAGTCCGATCGGTGCCGTCCCACTGGTCGTCACTGGGGGTCGGCGGATGGGCGGGCGTCATCCTCACCGTCTGCTTCGGCACCTGGCTGGTCACCGCGAGCGCCGCGGCCGGCGCTCGAGTGCTGATCGCGCGGCGTGCGCATCGCCGGCGCCTCGACCTGATCGCCGAGGCGCGGCGGGCGGCGGTGCATCACGCCCGAGGCGGCACCGTCACCGTGCGGCTGGTCGACTATCCCACGCCGCTCGCATACTGCCTGCCCGGCATCCGCCCTCAGGTCGTGGTGAGCAAGGGGGCGTTCGAGGCGCTCTCGCCGGGTGAGCTCAACGCCGTGCTGGCTCATGAACGCGCCCACGCGCGAGGCCATCACGACCTGGTCGTCCAGCCGTTCGTCGCGTGGGCCCGCACCTTCCCGTTCCTGCCGGTGGCCCGGCGCACGGTGGCCGCCGTGCGGACCCTGGTCGAAATGCTCGCCGACGACGGCGCGCTGCGGGGTGGCTGCGAACCGCGCGACCTGCGGCGTGCACTGCAGCGCATCGCACTCGACCAGTCGGCTCAACTCGGCGGCACCGATGACCCCGCCCGGGGTCTGTCCGCGCGCATCCGCCGCCTCGGACGCCCGGCCGAGTTGCACGTGTGCACAACGGCACTCGTGTATGCCGCGGCCGCCACGCTCGCCGTCGCACCGCCGCTGATCCTGCTGCTCAGCTGA
>CAYPQR010000105.1:0-8370 GCA_964412865.1 uncultured Intrasporangiaceae bacterium | reverse complement strand
CTCGAAGAGGTTGAACTCGAGATCACGCACATTGCTCTTGTAGTGGCCCATGGCAGTCAGGCTCCGTTCGTCGCCGAAGTTACTCGTCAGTAATCCCATTGTCCTACCCACGAGTATTCGGTGCAACCGGAGGGGGTGTTGTTGCGGGTGTCAACCGCCGCGTGGAGAGGAACCTGCGCGAGTGGAGGGGACATTTCCCCTCCACTCGGCGGATTTGTACTCCACCCGGGGGTCAGTGGGTGGGTGCTGGATGCAGGAGCCGCTTCGGGAAGAGCGGCACGAGCAGCGCCGTGAACAGGCTGAGGGCGGCGATCACCCAGAAGACGCCCGCGATGTCGGCGTCGCTGACCATCAGCCCGATCAGCAGCACCAGCAGCGCGCCGACACCGTTGGCCAGGCCCAGGGCGATGCCGGACCCCATCGACCGGTTCTCCGGGAAGGTGTCCTGTCCGACCAGGATCATCGTCGAGCCGGTCAGGAAGATCGACACGCCGGCCAGCGCGGCCGCCGCCCATACCCACGCGCCGTCGAGATGGGCGACGGCGAGCACGAAGAGCGCCGTCGCGATCGCCGACGTGATCATCACCGGCGCGCGGCCGACGACATCGGCGAGATGGCCGCCGCCCAGGTTGCCGACGATGCCGACCACCAGCATCGTCGTGATGATCGACGCGCCGGTGACGAGCGACCCGCCGCGCAGGTGCCACATGATCGGCACGAAGGTGACCAGGGCATACGTCGCCATCGCCTGGATCGAGCGATAGGTGACCAGCAGGGCGAGCGGACGCGCGTGGTCGCGCCACCGGATCCGGCTGCTGGACCGCGGCACCCGCGGCAGACGCGGAGCCGTATGCAGCAGCAGCGGCGCCGTGAGGATGCCCGGGATGGCGACCACCCACAGCGCGTGCAGGCCCCAATGGCTGACGACGAGGCTGGCGGCGGTGGGCCACAGGCCGCGGCCCGCCTCACCGCCGACGAGGAAGACCGAGGTGAGGAAGCCCTGGCGGCCCTGCAGCAGGCTGCGCACGCCGGCGAGGGCCTGCGGGTGGAAGAACGCGCCACCGATGCCGATCAGCAACAGCAGGATGATCAGCATCCACATCGACTGCGCGACGCCGAGCAGCCCGCCGCCGATGGAGGTCATGAGCAGGCCGGTGACGACCAGGCTGCGGCCGCCGAGGCGGTCGGCGAGCCAGCCCGTGACCGGCTGCAACGCCTGGCCCACGGTCAGCGCCGCGACGAGCGCGCCCGCGACCTTCACGGGCTGGTCGAGTGAGACCAGCACGGCCGGGAGGACGCCGGGCAGGTAGTTGGCCGCTCCGTCGATGAGCAGGTGTGACCAGGTGAGCCCGGCGAGACGGCCGCCCTCGAAAGGTGTGCTGTTCTTCTCGTCCTGGGTGCCGGATCGGCCGTTGACGTGTGAAGAGGTCACTACGGCACGCTACTCGTCGTCGCTGCGGGCGCGGCACGCGATCGCATCCTCCGGCCCATGGCAGGATGCGGGGCACTGTGCCGCCGTGTCCTCTCGTGCGTCTGTGCGCGCAAGGCGCGGGTGTCCGCGGCGAATCAGTGAGAGGGTGTCGGCGTGACGATCTCGATGGGAGCGACGAATTCGCTGGCCGATGTGACAGGGCTGCGCGTGGGGCACGAACAGCGCGTGGGCGACGGGTGGCTGACCGGGACGACCTGCGTGCTGTCGCCCGACGGTGGGGCCGTCGGTGGGGTCGACGTGCGCGGCGGCGGTCCGGGCACGCGCGAGACCGACCTGCTCGACCCGCGCAACATGGTCGAGCGGGTGCACGCGGTCGTGCTCACCGGCGGCAGTGCATACGGCCTCGCGGCGGCCTCGGGCGTCGCCGACGCACTCGGCTCGAGGGGCATCGGACTGCCGATGGCCGGACCGGGCGAGGTCGTGCCGATCGTGCCCGCCGCCGTGATCTATGACCTGGGGCGCGGCGGAAACTTCTCGGCCCGGCCGGATGCCGGGTTCGGGCGGCGCGCCTGCGAGGCTGCGCTCGCGGCCGAGGAGGGCGCGCGACCGGCCACCGGCTGTGTGGGTGCGGGCACCGGTGCGGTCGTCGGTGGCCTGAAGGGCGGGATCGGCACCGCGAGCGTCGTGCTCGAGAGCGGTGCGGTGATCGGTGCGCTGGTGGTGGTCAACCCGATCGGCTCGGCCGTCGACCCTCGCACCGGGCTGCCGTATGCGCTGCCATACGGCTTGGAGGGGGAGTTCCCCGAAATGCGTCGCCCGGACGGAGCCGAACTGGACGAGGCGTTCCGGCTGGCCGCCGAGCGTGCATCTGCGACGGGCAGCCACTACGGCATGGCGACCACGCTCGCCGTGGTGGGCACCGACGCCACGCTGACGAAAGCGCAGTGTCAGAAGGTGGCCGGCATCGGTCACGACGGCATGGCGCGAGCGATCCGCCCGGTGCACACCATGTTTGACGGCGACACCGTGTTTGCCCTCGCGACAGGAGGGTCGGGCACACCGGATCCCTTGGGGTTTCACCAACTCCTCGACGTCGCGGGCGACTGCGTCACGCGAGCCATCGGTCATGCGCTGCTCGACGCGTCGACGACGCAGGCTCATCCCTCGCCGCTGCGCTCCTACCGTGACGCGTTCCCGTCGGCCTTCGAGGTGCCACGATGACCGTGATCGGCCCTGTTGTGCGGCCGGCCGCGACCACCGATGATGGGTCGAAGGAGTGAGGATGCCATGACAAGCGAACTGATCGAAGTGCGTGTCACCTTCGGCGACCGCGACGAGGCAGAGTCGGTTGCCGACACTCTCGTGGCCGAGAGGCTGGCAGCTTGCGCACAGCAGATCGTCGGCGTCCGGTCGACCTATGTGTGGCAGGGCGAGGTCGCGCACGACGCGGAGTGCCTGTTGCTGGTCAAGACCACGTCGGCGCGATTCGATGCGCTGTGTGAGCGCGTGCGCGCACTGCACTCCTATGACGTGCCCGAGATCCTGGCCGTCCCGATCGCGGCCGCGGATGAGGAGTATGCGCAGTGGCTTCGCGAATCGGTGACGCCTGCGTGACGAGGCGCCGTCCGTCGTCGGCGCATTGGGCGGCCCAGCTTCAACGGGGCGCCGATCACGGCTGGTGCACGTCACACGCGCAATACATGTTGCGGCAGGTGTAGCAGGCGGGCATCCCGTCACAGCGCGGGCACACACTGCAATTGACCGGCTCGGTGTGACGTGCCATGTCCGCCGGCGAATACGGTTCGCCGCACAGGAAGCAGGAGGGGCGGGCGACATCGTCGCCGGCCGCATCGTCCGTCAAAAGTCCCCCACCCCCGTGAACACCATGCCGGCCATCAGCACGAACGCGACTCCGGTCAACAGGTCGGTGCGAAGTCGAGGGATGAAGTGCGCGGCGGCACGGCCCACCTGGTGCCCGGCCACCGACATCACGAAGGTCGTGACCCCGAACAGCGGCGGGGCGAGCCACGGAGAGAAGCCGACCAGGCCGATCGTCGCTCCGGCGGCGACATTGTCGACGCTCAACGGCACGGGCAGCCAGCGTCTGGCCGTCTTCATGTCCGGGTCCGCGTGCTCGGGCGACACGATCGCCTTGGTGATGACGAATGCGCCATACATCGCGAGGCCGATCGCCGCGATGGTCTCGGCGGTGTCGGAGATCCGGCTGCTCAGGTAGTGCCCGACGATGATCCCGACCAGCGGCGCGATCCCGTCCCAGAGACCGAATATCGCTGACGTCTTGACCGATTGGAGCAGGGTGGGCTTCAGTCCTCCGAGCGCGATCGACATCCGGAAGTTGTCGAGGCTCAGGGTGAAACCGAGGGCGATGAGCGCGATCATCGTTCCCCCTGGGCTCGGGCGGCGGCCGCAGTGACCGGCCCTCCCTGTCGCGCCGTCGAGGCTCGCCGGACGGGGTTCACTTGCGGGCGAGGTATGAGGGGTGGATCGCCCTGCTCGCTCGGCCTGTTCGCCGAATCCACTGCGGCTTCGACCAGCCCGTGGTCGGGAGAGAGATGACAGACCGGGTCCGTGCGGGCCGCATCCCCGGTGAGCGCGAAGGCCTGACATCGGCATCCGCCGAAGTCGACCGTCCGGCGTGCGCAGCTGCGACAGGGCTCCGGCATCCAGTCCTCGCCGCGGAACTGCCGGAAGAGTGGCGCATCCTCCCAGATCCACTCCAGCGAGTGGTCACGCACATTGGCGGGGGGCAGGCCGAGGCTGTCTGCGAGCTCGTGGGCGGCCGGACAGGGGAGGGCGTCGCCGTTGGGCACGACGGTGAGCTGCCGACGGGCCCAGCCGTCCATACACGGCTTGGGGTAGCGGCTGTAGTAGTCGGGAATGACGTAGATGATCTCCATCGTGTGCTGCAGCCGCTCCCGAGCCTCCCGCACCACCGTTTCGGCCCGCTCGAGTTGTGCCCGGCTCGGCAGCAGTGAGGCACGGTTGAGCCCGGCCCAGCCGTAATACTGCGTGTTTGCGAGTTCGATCCGGTCGGCGCCCAACCGTTCTGCCATGGCGAGGATTCCAGCCATCCTGTCGATGTTCTGGCGGTGCAGCACGACATTGAGGGTCAGTGGCCAGCCCATGCGTTTGACGAGCCGTGCAGCCGCCTGCTTCCGGTCGTAGGAGCGGGTGCCCGCGATCCGGTCCGAGAGGGCCGCCTCGTCGGCCTGGATACTGATTTGCACGTGGTCGAGCCCGACGGCTCGCAACTGCTCGGCTCGACGCATGGACAGACCGAGTCCGCTGGTGATCAGGTTGGTGTAGAGGCCGAGATGAGCCGCATGCGCGACGAGTTCGACGATGTCGCGACGCTGCAGCGGTTCGCCTCCCGACAGGTGCAGCTGGAGCACGCCCAGCTCGGCCGCCTCGTCGAGCACCCGCCGCCACTGATCTGTCGTCAACTCCTCTCGATATTTCTCGAGCTGAAGCGGATTGGAGCAGTATGGACAGTGCAGGGGGCACGCATAGGTGAGCTCCGCGAGGAGCGCGAACGGCTTATCCATCAGTCATCTCCAAGGCGTGTCGGTTGACGAGCCCGGCCACGAAGTCGTGGACCTCGTCGTCGGCGACCCGGTCGTATCGGCCGTGCAGCTCGGCGCGGATCTGAGCCACTGTCCGTCGGCCGTCGCACAATTCGACGATCGCGGCGCCGGTGTCGTTGATGACCAGGACCGCTTCCGGCGAGAGCAGCGTGTGCTGGCGTCGCGCCGTGTCGAACCTCATGCGCACGTGGGGGGCGAGCCGCGGACGGGCGGACTCGTCAGTGAGGTCCATAGGCCTGGTCGATCGCATCGAGCATGCTCCACAGCACGTCGCACTTGAAGGACAGTGCCGCCAGCGCCCCTGCCTGCGACTCCGCCGTGACGCAGTGCTCCCGCACCACCTCGAGGCCGTGCTTGGAGTCTCGGGGTGCCTGGGTGAGGCGGCTTCGGAAATAAGTCAGTTCGTCGGGATCGATCCAGGTGTAGTAACGCTCGAACGCGGCAAGGCGCTCCGCCATCAGATCGGGTGCGAAGAGCTCCGTCAGGGACGACGCGACGGCTTCGACCCAGGACCGGGTCCTGGTGAACGTGACATAGGCGTCGACCGCGAAGCGAACGCCCGGCAACAGGTGCTGCTCGCCTTCCAGCTCCTCCCGGCTCAGTCCGACCGCGGCGCCGAGGCGCAGCCAGGACTCGATCCCACCGGAGCCCTCGCCGGTGCCGTCTTGGTCGATGATGCGGCGGACCCACCGCCGGCGGACTTCGCGGTCCGGGCACCGGCTGAGGATCGCGGCATCCTTGCGGGGGATGTTCACCTGGTAGTAGAAGCGATTGGCGACCCAGCCGCTGATCTCCTCGCGGCTGGACTCGCCCGCGTTCATCCGGACATGGAAGGGGTGGCGGTGGTGATATTGCTCGGCGTGTGCGCGCAGTGCATCCTCGAGTTCGTCGGGCGTGAGTACGTCGGTCATGTCGCTCCCTAGATCTCGAACTCGAGCCCGTCCACGGCGACGTCCATGCCACGCTGGTCGAGCAGTCGTCGCTCCGGCGAGTCGTCGAGCAGGATCGGGTTGGTGTTGTTGACGTGGATGTAGGTCTTGCGCTCCACGGGTAGCGGCGCGAGTCGTTCGAGACTGCCGTCGGCTCCCGCAATCGGCAGATGACCCATGTCGCGCGAGGTCTTGCCGGCGAGTCCGAGGCGGCGCATCTCGTCGTCCTGCCAGCACGTGCCGTCGACGAGCATCGCCGAGCAGCAGGACAATTCCTCGATCATGCCGTCGGTCAGCCGCTGCATGCAGGGTAGGTAGACCAGGCTCCTGCCGCTGCCCACGTCGGTGATGCGATAGCCCACGACGCGACCGTGCGCGACCGTGCCGGCAAACCTGGGTGTCTTGTCGGTCGGCGCCTCGAAGGCGTGATATGCCAGCCCTTGGCCGAGCGCCACGTCGATGTCTGGGAGCACCGGCTGCCACTTGACGGGGCAATAGGCCTCGAGCACGCGCAGGATCCCGGTGCCGGTCATCAGTGTCTCGTGAGCGGACTCCGTCGCGTGCACTTCGAGCCCGCGTCCTTCGCGCAACAGCGGCAGGCCGAGCGTGTGGTCGAGTTCGGCGTCGGTGAGCAGCACCGCGCGCAGCCTGGTGATGCGGCCGTCGTCCGGATGCAGGCTCGGGAAGGACTCGATCTGCGACCGGATGTCGGGCGAGGCGTTGAGCAAGAACCAGTCGCTCCGGTCGGCACTCACCGCGATCGACGACTGCGTGCGGGCAGTGCACGGCCGTGACCCGGTCCGCACCGCCCGGCAGGGCGGGCAGGTGCAGTTCCACTGCGGAAACCCGCCACCTGCCGCCGATCCCAGCACACGTACCCACACGGCCGGCCACTTCTCCTTCCGTGGATCACCGGTGGAGCGCCGCGCGTCGGCGCCCCACCGGGCGATCGGTCAGTCGGGCTCGTCCCAGATGTCCACGTATGCGGTCACCTCGGCGGACACCCGGATCTGGGTGAAGGTGGGAGCCTCCCACTTCAGCTGAGTTTCTTCGCGCTCCACGGGTTTTCTCCTTTCGTCGACTCCGATGGATCAGTCGGGCAGGGCGAAGGCGATCAATGCATCTCCGTGCCCGGCGCCGAGCATCCCGGGGATGATGCCCTCCAGCCATCCACCCCAGCCGACCGGCGCCACGACATACTGTTTGCCGTCGATGCTGTAGGTCGAGCAACTGCCGTGATGGCCACTGCCGCACTGGAACTCCCACAACTTGTCACCGCTGCGCGCATCGAGTGCGACGAATTCGCCCGTCGGGGTGCCGGCGAACACCAGGTCGCCCGCGGTGGCGAGCGTCGATGCCGCCATCGGGTAGTCGGTGCGCCAACGCCACTTCTCGTCGCCGTTGCCGTCGAACGCGCTGACCGACCCGTGCATGTCGTCGATGTCCACGGCGACCGCAGCGCCCCAATACGGGATGCCCTCCTTGAACTCCCGGCGCCTGCGCGTGGCCGTCGCGCCGACGTCGGCCACCGGCACATAGAACATCCCGGTCCGCCTGCTGTATGAGGCGTGCGTCCACTCCTTCCCGCCGGCCGGGCCCGGATAGAAGTGGACCGGGTCGCCCTCCTTGTCCGGGTACTTCCGTGCGGTGAATGTGCCGTCGCGAGTGATCTCGCCCCAGTCGATCCGGTCCACGAACGGGGTGACGTGCTGCAATTCACCGTTGGTGCGGTCGATCACGAAGAAGTAGCCGTTCTTGTCGAAGTGGCCGAGCAGCTTCTTGCCGTCCTGTTCGAAGAGGATCATCTCCATGGTGGAGTCGTAGTCCCACAGGTCGTGCGGCGTGAACTGGTAGTGCCACTTGATCTCGCCGGTGTCGACGTCGACGGCCACCACACTGTCGGTGTAGAGGTTGTCACCCTCGCGAACGGCACCGTCGAAGTCGGGTGCCGGGTTGCCGGTGCCCGCGTAATACAGGTTGGTGTCCGGGTCGAAGGTGCCGGTGATCCAGCTGTTGGCGCCGCCTCGGGCCCACGCCTCGCCGTCCGCGGGCCAGGTCTCGGCGCCCGGCTCGCCCGGCTTGGGCACCGTGTAGGTGCGCCAGCGGTGTTCGCCGGTCTCCAGGTCCCAGCAGTCGATGTGGCCGCGCACGCCGAACTCGCCGCCGGAGCTTCCGGTGATGAGGGTGTCCTTGACGACCAAAGGAGCCATCGTCGCGCTCTCTCCGGCGCGCACGTCACCGATCGTCTTCTGCCACACCTTGTCGCCATTGGTGGCGTCCAGGGCCACGAGCTGGGCGTTCTGGGTGACGAAGTAGACCCGTCCCTTGGCGACCGCGCAGCCGCGGTTCACGTTGCCGCAGCACAGCGAGACGTCGAACGGCACCGCGTGCTTGTAGCGCCACA
>CAYPQR010000104.1:0-8380 GCA_964412865.1 uncultured Intrasporangiaceae bacterium | reverse complement strand
GGCACCCGGTGCTGGTGATCAGCATCATCGCGGCGGTGGGACTGGTCGGTTCCTGGCACTGGCATCGTGTGAGACCCGTGGTCGCCACCCGCCTGGCCGTCGGCGCCGGTGCACTGGGCCTGTTGGCCGCTCTCGCCGCGCCCGCGGCCGCGTCCGCGCAGACCGCGTCGACCGCGCATCGCGGTTCCATCGTCAGTGCCGGGCCCCAGGCCTCGCAGCGCGGCCCCGGCGGTGCAGGATTCCCCGGCTCCGCCAAGGGCACACCACCCACCGACGAGCGGATGGTCGGCAATCCACGCGGTCAAGGGGCACGGACTCGAGGCGCCGCACCACCGCAGGGGGCGCGGTCCCCGGGCGGCGCGCCACAAGGCGGCCCTCCCGGCCGTGGCCGGGCGCCGACGGGCAACGGACAGCAGCAGAGTCCACCCGGGTCGTCGTCGAACACATCACGCGGCGGACGGAACTCGTCCGAGGGCTTCGGAGGCTTCTCGCCGGAGCGTGCCGGCGGCATGGGCGGGCTGCTGGACAGTGCCTCGCCGAGCACCGCCATGGTGGCGGCGCTGAAAAAGGACGCCGACAGCTTCACCTGGGTGGCCGCCACGATCGGCGCGAACAACGCCGCCGGCTACCAGCTGGCCACCGGAGAACCGGTCATGCCGATCGGCGGATTCAACGGCACCGACCCCTCGCCGACCCTCGCAGCCTTCAAGAAGTATGTGCGGCAGCACAAGATCCATTACTTCATCGTCGGCGGCTCCGGGCCCGGAGGAGCCGGCAACTCGACGTCGGGGCGGATCACCGACTGGGTGACATCCCACTTCACCGCCACGAAGATCGGCGGAACGACCGTCTATGACCTGACCCGGTGAGCCCCATGCCCCGCCGATCGAGGGCGACCTACTCGGCGGGGCGGAGGATGCCCACCTCCGGCAGGGAGTCGTGCGCCTCGCCGTGCACGCCGAGCGCGTGCATGGTGGCGACGGCCTCGTGCAGCAGCGCGACGAGTCGCCCGTCGGTGTCATCGACCGTCGCCTCGGCGATGCCGCGCACCGATGTCGCGACGATCGTCGGCGCCGCGGAGCGACGGAACGAGCGCAGCGACACGGCCGAGTCGCCGGCGAACTCGTGCGCCCAGGCGCTCGCCGCAGGCACTCGGTCCAGGACCCGGCGAGAGCTGTCGCTCATCTCGTGCTCCGGCCGTCCATCCAGCATGGCGAGCACGCGTTCACCGGTCAGCACGCCCACGGCCAGCACGTTCTGTCGTGACTGCGACGCGATCGGCAGCGCGGACGTCGCGGTGCCGAGTGCGATGTGGGCATCCACCCGCAGGTCGTCACTGGTGAGGCCCACCACTTCGGGGATGAGCGGCGCCAGCGCGCTGCGCGCCTCGTCGGAGACGACGTCGTTGACCATGCGGGCGAGTGCGGCCAGCAGCGGATGGGTGCACCGTGGATGGTCGCTCCATCGCTCACCGGCGAGGAACGAGGCCATCTCCATGAAGCAGGCACCCTTGCGAGGCGAGCGGTGCCGCCCCCTCGAGAGCACGGGAAGGAAGTTCGGTGCGTTCTGATGCTTCATGGTGTCTCCCAACGAATCCATCACCATCTCGAGCGTAGGCTCGTTCGGTTCGGCGCATCAACCCCACGACCGCTCACCGGCCCCCGCATGACGACCGCGCGGCTCATTCATCCGTCGGGCTCATTCGCGAATCGTCCGGAAAAGTTCGCGATATGACTTCCGCGTAACGACCGTCACCAATACGCTATATGCCATGGCGAAGGCGAATGCAGCGTTGAATCAGCTCTTGGGAATCGACGGATTGTTGTCGGAGGAGGAACGCGATCTGCAGGCGATGGTGCGCCGGTATGCCGATGAGCAGTTGCGTCCGCACCTGGCCGACTGGTTCGAGGACGGTGACCTGCCCGCCCGCGACCTGGCCAAGGAATTGGGCGGCCTGGGCCTGTTGGGCATGCACCTGCACGGGTACGGCTGCGCCGGGTCGACCGCGACCCAGTACGGGCTGGCCTGCCTGGAGTTGGAGGCCGCCGACTCCGGGCTGCGCAGCCTGGTGTCGGTCCAAGGATCGCTGGCGATGACCGCCATCCACCGGTTCGGCTCCGACGAGCAGAAGGACCAGTGGCTGCCGCAGATGGCCGCCGGCGATGCGATCGGCTGCTTCGGGCTGACCGAACCCGACTACGGCTCCGACCCGGCCGGTATGCGCACCCGCGCCCGCCGCGACGGCGACGACTGGATCCTCTCCGGCACCAAGATGTGGATCACCAACGGCACCATTGCCGACGTGGCGATCATCTGGGCCCAGGCCGAGGACCCGGCCGCCACCTCCGGACAACGCATCCGCGGGTTCGTCGTGCCCACCGACACGCCCGGCTTCGAGGCCCACGAGGTGCACCACAAGATGTCGCTGCGCGCCTCCAAGACCGCCGAGCTGACCCTGACGGACGTACGCCTACCCGGCACCGCGGTCCTGCCCGAGGTCACCGGCCTACGCGGACCGCTGACCTGCCTGTCCGAGGCACGCTTCGGCATCGTCTTCGGCGCCCTGGGCGCCGCCCGCGACTGCCTGGAGACCGCGCTGGAGTATGCCGCCACCCGCACCGTGTTCGACCAGACGCTGGCGCACTACCAGATCACCCAGACCAAACTGGCCGACATGACCCTCGAACTGGCCAAGGGCCTGCTGCTGGCCCTGCACCTGGGTCGCCTCAAGGACGGCCCCGACGGCGTCACCAACGAGCAGGTCAGCCTCGGCAAACTCAACAACTGCCGTGAGGCCCTGCAGATCGCCCGGCAATGCCGCACCATCCTGGCCGCCAACGGCATCACCCTCGAATACCCGGTCATCCGCCACGCCAACAACCTCGAGTCCGTCATGACCTACGAAGGCACCAGCGAAGTCCACCAGCTCATCATCGGCCAGGCCCTCACCGGCACCTCGGCCTTCCGCTGACACCCGAGACCGACCATCCCGATCGCGACGCCGAGAAAGGCACCATCCATGCAGGTTTACGAGAGAGTCGCCGAGGCGCTGTGGAGCCTCGGGGTCCGCCAGATCTTCGGCGTCGCAGGAAGCGGCAACTACCGCGTGACCCGCGCGCTGATCGGGCACGGTGCGCACTACGTCTCGGCCCGTCATGAGGGCGGGGCGGTCTCGATGGCGGATGCCTTCTCGCGCATGGGCGACTCGGTCCCGGTGGTGTCCGTGCACCAGGGCGGTGGCCTGACCAACCTGGTCACCGGCCTGACCGAGGCGGCCAAGAGCGGGACGCCGCTCATCGTGCTCGCCGGCGAGGCACCCCTGTCGGACAGGACGTCGAACTTCCGCATCGACCAGGACGCCCTGGTGGAGTCGGTCGGTGCGGTCAGCTTCCGGATCTTCGCCGACACGGCCACATCCGACGTCCGGGAAGCGTTGCGCACCAGTGTGACCCGTCGGGTGCCCGTGCTGTTGAACTTCCCCGTCGACGTGCAGGTCATGCCGGCCACGGACGAAGGGCCGATCGAGCCGCTCCCCCTGCCGCGGCCGGCCGTGCCCCGCGACGACGAGGTGCAGGCGATCGCCGACCTGCTGCTCGACGCACGCTCACCGCTCATCATCGGGGGCCGTGGGGCCCGCCACGCCCGCGCCGAACTGCTCGAACTGGCGCGCAAGTCCGGGGCGCTCACCGCCACGTCCGCCGTCGCGCGCGGCCTCTTTCACGGCGACCCCTACGACCTCGACGTCATGGGCGACCTCGCCACGCCGCTGGCGTCCGAGTTGGCCCTCGACTCCGACGTGGTCGTCGCGTTCGGCTGCGGCCTGGGCAAGTGGACGACGAGCAACGGCAGCCTGCTGCCCGCCGATGCCAAGCTCGTGCAAATCGACGAAGACCCCCTCCGCCTCGCGTTGCACCGCGACATCCACCTCGGCGTCGCCGGTGACGCGGCCGAGACGGCGCGGGCGGTCGCCGCGCGCATACCGGAGATGGAGGAGTTGTCCGGCAAGCGCCGCACCGGCACCAACAAGAAGCGCATCGAGGCCGAAGGTCGTTGGCAGGACATCGCTTTCCGCGACACGAGTTCAGACGACCGCATCGATCCGCGCACCGCGACCATCGCCTTGGACCGTATGCTCGACACGCCCCGCAACGTCGCTGTCGATTCGGGCAACTTCCTGGGGTACCCCAGCATGTTCCTCACGATCGACGACGCCCGCTCCCTGTGCTTCAGCCAGGCGTTCCAGTGCGTGGGCCTCGGGCTCGCGTCCGCCATCGGCCACGCTGTCGCCCGTCCCGATCGCCTGACCGTGGCGGCGTGCGGCGACGGCGGCCTGCTGATGTCGACCACCGAACTGGAGACCGTCGTGCGGCTCAAGCTGCCGATGGTCGTGCTCGTCTACAACGACTGCGCCTACGGCGCGGAGGTCCACCACTTCGGCCGCGCCGACGGCGACGACGGTTTCGTCAGCTTCCCCGACGTCGACTTCGCGTCCATCGCCCGCGGCTACGGATTCACCGGCGTCACCGTGCGCCACGAGTCCGATCTGCAGGGCGCGCGCGAATGGCTCGACGGGGCACGCGATACGCCGCTGCTCATCGACCTCAAGGTCAGCGCGAAACAGCCGTCGTGGTGGCTCGCCGACGCATTCAAGGCCGAGTCGTGAGCGTGCTCGTCTGCCGCGCTAGCGCCGTGAGGTGAGGTCCTGGGCCGGGGTCACGCCATACATCTTCCGGTAGGCCGCGGCGAACCGGCCGAGGTGGGCAAACCCGCACTCCAGCGCAATACTCGTGACGGTCCGCGATCGATCTCCCGCGTTGAGGAGCCGGTGCGCCTTCTCGAGCCGCAGCCTCTGGATGAGCTCCAATGGCGTGCAATCGAATTGCGATCTGATGATCTTCTGCAGGTATCGTACGGAGACCCCGACGCCGCGAGCCCAGTCGGAGACCTGCACCGGCCGGTCGAAGTTCTCGGCCGCCCAATCGGCGGCGCGACGAGCCAACAGCACGTGTGGTTCACGGGATTCGGGTTCGGCGAGAAGGGGCGCCGCCTCCGGCAGCGAGAGCAGCATCGCCGTCATCAGCGTCTCACCGAGTGACGCTCGCACGGCCCGCGGCGGATCACTCACCAGGGCCATGCTGCCCGCGACGTAGCGCCATGCGGCGTCGAGATGCCGGCCCGAGATACCCTGCGAGTGGGCGGTGTCCACGCGTAGAGCCCTCTTCTGCTCGCCGACGAGCGTCTCGAGGTGAGCCTGGATCGCGGGGATGCTCGCGGTCGCCACGACGGCTCCCCGCTGAGGGCTCGGGATCATCAGGGTCGGCTGCTCGGTCTGCAGCAGGAATCCCTGCGTCTGGGTGGTGTGACGGGTGGCCGTCACCACCTCCATCGCGCGCACCGGCAGCGTCCAGCAGAGCCGGTCGCCGGTCGGCGCGGCGATCACGCGCGTGGGTGCGCCGTAGCGGACGAATGCCAGCGATGCCGTGCCGAGCCGTGTGCCGGTGACGATGCCGTCCACGTGGCCGTCGACCGGGTCGACCGTGTGCGGCACCGAGAACTCGGCCATCCGCTCCTGGAGATAGCCCGGGTCCTCACTCGCATCCGCGTCGGCGCCGAAGCGCGGCAGCACGCCCGACATACGCCAAAACGTACCAGCGTCAGGCGACCGAGGCCGCCTTCCGCCCGATGAGCCCCTTCGCCTCCAGCCGCGGCATGACATCCTCGGCGAACTGTTCGAGCTCACCGATGTAGTCGACGAACGACATGGTGATCCCGTCGAATCCGGCATCCGCCAGTGCCTCGATGCCGTCGGCGACGTCGTCGGGCGTGCCGATCAGCGGGCACGTGCCGTGCCCCGCCGCGAAGCGCGGCCGGAACTGGTCGAGCATCTCCTTGGTGAACGACTTGGCGTGCATGCCCTGCAGTCTCATCAGGTTGTCGACGGCGTCCCAGTCGGCGTTCTCCTGCGCGTAGTAGTGCAGGAACTCCTCGGCCTCCTTCCGCGTGGGCCGGCAGACGACGTGGGTGGGGGTGAGCACGCCGGTGCTGCGTCCGAGCGCCGCCGCATCGGCCCTGACCTTCTTGACGACGTCCCGCCCGTCCTCGGGGCCACCCACGATGGTGAAGACGAAGTCGGCGTTGCGCGCCGCATATGCCCGCCCCTGCTGAGACGACCCGGCGTTCACGATGGGCAGCCTTCGCGCCACGGGCTTCGGTGAGGATTCGACACCTTCGAGATGCCACCACTGACCCTCGAGGTCGTAGCGGCCGTCCTTGCTCCACAGTGTCGTGACGTCGTCGAGCCACTCCTGGCTGCGCGCGTAGCGCGCGTCGTGGTCCGTCGGCAGATCGACTCCCATGGCCCGGTATTCGGGCTCGTTCCAGCCGGCGACGACGTTGAGGCCTATCCGTCCCGGCGCGATCTGGTCGATCGTCGCCAGCTGCTTGGCGCTGACGACGGGGTGGTTGAACGCCGTGTGAAGTGTCGCGAACGCGCTGAGCCGCTGCGTCCTGCTGAGGACGGCGGTCGCCCACGGGATCGGCTCGAGGACGCCCTCGTGGAAGTTCGTCTGCCCGCCGTAGCCGATCCAGCGCGCGATCGGCAGGATGAAGTCGATGCCCACGACGTCGGCGACCTCTGCGAGCTTCAGGTTGGACTCCCAGCTCGCGTCCCATCGTTCCGGGATCGTGGTGACCGCAAGGCCTCCCGAGCAGTTGGGGCTGAAGAGGCCGAGGCGGAAGTCAGGGGTGTCCAGAAGCGGAATCGACATGGTCATCGTCCTTCACATGCGGTTGTCGGTTGATGGAGAGGCGACACGGCGCCGCCGTAGAAGATGATCGGCGCGCCCTCGTCGCCTTCGCACACCTCGAGCACCTCGCCGATGAGGTAGCAGTGATCACCGGCGACATGCCGGTCGACGACGCGGGCGATGAGCCGCAGATGGCTGTGCTCGAGCACGGGCACGCCATACGGGCCGCTCGCATAACGCACGCCCCGGAACTTGTCGCCGCCTCGCGCCGCGAATCGCGAGACCATGTCCGTCTGGCCCTCGCCGAGCACGTGGACCGCATAGGCATCGGCGGCCATCCACTCCTCGTATCGGGTGGAGGCGACGTCGACGCACCATGCGACCAGCGGCGGAGACATCGACACGGTGTGGAAGCTGTTGGCCGCCTTGCCCAAGGGTGCACCGTCACGGCCGGAGGCGGTGACCACGGTGATGCCCGTGGCCCACAACGCCATGAACTGGCGAAAGCTGTCGGACTTCATGCGAACCTCCTCATAGATCGAGTGTGACGACCGTCACGATCGATGAATAGTCGATTCGCGCCGTCCTTCGTCCGAATCACGAACTCCGCACGGCGGGCCGCTCACTCGGGCAACAGCGAGATGAGTTCCCGCGCTGCGGGGTTGTGGGGTTCCTGCGCGCGCGAGACCAGTGCCAGCCGGCGCTTCGGCGGATGCGGCGACAACCGGATCATCGGCAGCCCGCTCGTCCTCGCGATGGGTTCCGGCACCAGGGCGACACCGAGACCGTGCGCGACCAGCGACAGCACCTGATCCATCTGTCCGACGCCGAACCCGATGGTGCGCTTCAGCCCGGCCTCCGCACACACCTTCTCGATGACGGTCTGCAGGCCCTGCCCGGCCTGGAAGTCGACGAACACCTCGTCCGCGAGGTCGGCCAGCCGGATCCGCGAGCGTCCGGCGAGACGATGGGATGCGTCGACGATCGCGACGATCGACTCACGGTATGCCCGCACCTGCTCGAGACCGTCCGCGAGCGGGGTCGCATCGAGCGCGACGAACGCGAGGTCGAGTTCTCCGCCTCGCACCATCGTCAGCAGGTCGGCCGTCGGTGCCTCGCGCAACGTCACCTGCACACCGGGATGACGATGATGCAGCGCGGCGAGCAGGTCCGGCACGTCGATCGTGGTGAAGGTCTGCACCACGCCCAGTGCGAGGCTGCCGGTCTCCAGGCCGGCGAGACCGGCAAGACGGCGTCGCGCCGTGGCCACCTCCCCCAGGATGCGCTGCGCCGACTCCAGCATCGTTCGCCCGGCCGGCGTGACCAGCACCTGGCGAGTGGTCCGCTCCAGCAGCGGAACGCCCGCATCCCGCTCCAATGCCTGCACGGAGGCACTGAGTCCGGGCTGGGAGATGCCGAGCCGGCCGGCCGCCCGGGTGAAACTGCGCTCCTGCGCGACGACGACGAAGTGTTCGAGCTGCCGCAGATCCATGTATAAATACTAGCGATCAATTCTCAATAATCCATCTATTGGACATATGAAATCCGTCGCGGCACGGTGGAGACATGAAGGTTGCCTCCTCGGACCGCATCGACCGGCGCCTGGTGCTGGTGATGGCCCTCGCGTCGGGACT
>CAYPQR010000103.1:0-8426 GCA_964412865.1 uncultured Intrasporangiaceae bacterium | reverse complement strand
GCCCCGGATGATCCCCCTCACAAACCCCCGCCTGTCGCCGCCGAGCGCTAGCGTGCAGCGTTGTCCCCTCCACGACCCGATGGGAGCCGCGCCGCTCATGACCTTCGTCGCCCGCCGCCTCGCTGCTGCCGCCGCCCTCGCCACCGGACTGGCGCTGTGCGCGGGGCCCGCGCAGGCATCCGCACCCCCGTCGGCCGACTCCGGGAGGAGACCCGCCGCATCGGCCATCCGGACCGCATACGTCGAGCAGGGCGCGGACGACCCGGTCAGCACTGCACCCCCGGTGAGCAGACCGCATACCAGGCACTGCACCGTCACACTCGCCGACGACTTCCCGTCCAACACGGCCGACGGCAGCCCGCAGCAGTTTTCGGGCACCCTCACGCCACCGGCGCGCTGCAAGGGCCCCTGGGCGAAGGTCGTGCTCGACTACACGACCACGGTCAGCGGACGGCAGTACGACCGTTCGGGCAGCCTGGACATCGGCGGGGTCAACGTCTGGTTCGGCACGACCCAGGAGCCGGGCGGCCCGAAGCCGACGACCTTCCACTTCGCCAAGGACATCACCCGGTATGCCGCGCTGCTGAAGGACGCACAGCCCTTCACGGGCGGCATCGGCAACTACACCAGCGACATCTACACCGGGGTCTATCGGCAGACGGTCACCATCACGTACTACCGCGCCGACCGGTCACACCCCGCCCCGAAGACACCGGACCGTGTCGTCGGGGTGCCGGTGTCCGACCTCACTCCGGACTCCCCGAGCACGACGACGACCCTGTCGGATCTCCCTCGCAACATCACCCGTGCCGACCTGCAGGTCACGCTCAAGGGCAACGGATGCGACGAGCAATGGTTCACGGCCGTCCCCGACGAGGTGGCCGACAACTTCCCCGGTGACGGACTCTGCAAGGAAAGCGCCTACAGAGAAGCGATGATCTCGATCGACGGCCTACGGGCCGGAGCGGTCGGCACCTATCCGCACATCTATTCCGGTGGCATCGTGCCGACCCTGTGGCGGCCGGTGCTCGCCATCGACACGCTCGACCTGCGGCCGGAAAACCTCGACCTCACACCGTTCGCCGGCCGGCTCGTCGACGGCAAGCAGCACCGGATCACCGTGTCCATGGACCCGATCGGCGACCGCTGGAACGTCGAGGCCGTGTTGTTCATCTACACCGACCACCACCGGGCCCGCACATCAGGGAAACTCACCGTCGACGACGTCGCCGCGGCCGCTCGGACGTCAACGAACTCCCACTCCCCCGAGGCGGGCACGGTGGACTACGGGGAGCGGGCGCATCGCCGCGACACCACCGCCGGATGGGTCGACACATCGGCGGGACGCGTCTACACGACCGTGCACCGCACCCGGTCGTGGCGCAACTCGGGATCGGTCGGCGACCACGGTCTGGTGCAGTCGATCACCCAGCGCGACAAGATGATTCAGCGCTCGACGTCCAAGGTCGGCCACCACACCGTGCGGTCCGGTTCCGTGCGGGAGGACTACCCGATCAGCGTCGATTTCTCGGCAGCGAACTACGTCGACGACCAGAACTTCTCGCTCGAGGGCACGGTCGCCATGGGGCAGCGCGTGACCACGACCACCCGCGAGGGCAGCCGGCCGTCCTCGCGCCACTGGGACTGGAACGTCGACTCCCACGGGGTGCTGGCCCGCGCCGACGGCGTGACGAGCGAGTCCGACGGCCACTCGACGAGCTCATACCGCGGCACCGACGATCGTGGTCGCCCCTACTGGCACTTCATCCGGACGAACCACGGAAAGGTGCTGTCCGACAGGCACTCACACTGACCCCGTCCGCGCTGACCCGGTCCACGGGGGAGTTGCGCGGTCATCGGCGCGACCTCGTCCCGACTCAGCACGCAGTGCGCCGCAGCCCGAAGACGATCGTCAGCCCGACGACGAAATGCAGACACAGCAGGCCCACTCCGGCCCCCGGTGACGCGGCCGCGAGCGGGCCGAGCAGCGACAGCGCAAACACCGTGACGGCCACGATCGTCCACGGCCTGCGTGAGGAGCCCCTACGGCGTTCGATCAACCCCAAGAGCCCCCAACCCGCGCATCCCACCAGCAGAGCCGTCAGAGCCACATCCGCGAGACCAACGGCCGACTCGGACGCACCCGACTCGACCGCCAGGTCGACACCGAGCAGAAGGTCGAACACGCACCACGCGGCCACGGCCGCCACCACCGCGGTGAGCACGACACCAGCCCGTCTGGTCACGCTCCGGGCTCCCCGCTGCTCAACACACTCCGTTGTCGCAGTCGACATCACATCTCCATCCGTGGACCGGCAACGGTTCGTCACGTCGTCGCGAGCCGTGCCGGGTATGCCATCAGACTGCGCGACTCGGCGACGCCGGCACATCGGCCGACAGGCCATACCGGGGCCACCGATCGGGCCGCCCACCACCGACTTTTGGCGGTAGCGGGAGACGGTGGCGCTGCATACGGTCGGCTTGTGGAAATGACGACATGCCGAGGCGCCGACCCGGGCGCAGCCACCGATGCCGGCGCGGCGGAAGTGGGCATGATGGTGGTGACGGTCGTCCTCGTCGCCGCCTCGATGCTCGGAGAGATCAGTGGCGGTGAGGGCCTTCGAACCCTGGTGTTCGACGGCGTGGTCGGCCTGGTCAGCGCGGCGCTGATGCCCCTATTGGTCCGTCGACCTACCGTCGGCGCAGTGCCGCTCGTCGTCCTCGCCGCCGTCGCGCCCACCGCGACACCCGGCGCGAGCATCGTCGTCATGCACATGGGGTGGCGCCGTCCGTTTCGACCGGCCGTCGCCATCGCGGCACTCGCCGTGGCCGCACACCTCGTCCGATGGATCTGGCGCCCCTACCCCGGGCTGTCCTTCGCATGGTGGGTCGTGCTCGTGGTCGTCGCGTGCGCAGCACTGCTCGGCTGGGGCATGCTGATCCGCGCCCGGTCCGCCCTCATCATGTCGCTCCGGGAGCGCGCGGCCCGCGCGGAGGCCGAGCAGGGCCGGCGCGTCGCTGAGGCGCGTGTGCAGGAGCGCGCGGCCATCGCCCGCGAGATGCACGACGTGCTCGCCCACCGGCTGTCCCTGCTGGCCACGTATGCCGGTGCGCTCGAATACCGACCCGACGCACCGCCCGAGCGCCTCGCCGAGGCAGCCGGCGTCATCCGCGCAGGGGTGCACGACGCGTTGAACGAACTGCGCGACGCCATCACCGTGCTGCGCGACGACGACCCCGGCGCGGACCCGGGCGACCACCCGCAACCCACCATTGCCGACATCCCCCGACTGGTCGAGGAGTGCCGGGGTGCCGGCATGCGGATCGATTTCGACCGCGCGATGGACGGCACTCCGGCGCCGACGGTGGGGCGCACGGCATACCGCGTGGTCCAGGAGGCTCTCACGAACGCCCGCAAACACGCGCCCGGGCAGCCCGTCCACCTCCGCGTCGAGGGGTCGGCAGGGGCGGATCTGCAGGTCGAGGTGGCCAACCCGGTCGACGCCTCGGCATCGAGCGCGCTGCCCGGCAGCGGCACCGGACTGGTCGGACTCACCGAACGGGTGCGCCTGGTCGACGGTGAGCTCGACCACCGGCTCACGGCCGACCATGTCTTTCGGCTGCGGGCCCGGCTACCGTGGCCGGCATGACCGTGCGGCTGATGCTGGTCGACGACGACCCTCTGGTGCGCGCCGGACTCGCGATGATGCTCGACGGCAGTGACGGCATCGAGGTCGTGGCGCAGGTGGGCGACGGTGCCGACGTGCCGAGCGCCGTGGACCGGCACCACCCGGACGTCGTGCTGATGGATCTGCGGATGCCGCACGTCGACGGCATCCGCGCGACCGCTCGGCTCCGGGCACGCACCGACCCGCCAGAGGTCTTGGTGCTCACCACCTTCGACTCCGACGACAACGTCCTGCGGGCGCTGCGGGCGGGAGCCGGCGGATTCCTCGTCAAGGACGCACCGCCGGCACGCATCGTCGACGCGATCACGCGCGTGGCCGCCGGCGAGCCGATGCTCTCACCGCAGGTGATGCGGCGGCTGATGGAACGCGCGGCATCCGGCTCCGACTCGATCGGGCGAGCCCGCCGCAGCCTCGAGCAGCTCAGTCCCCGCGAGCACGATGTGGCGCTGGCCATCGCACGCGGAGGCTCCAACACGGACATCGCCGCCGAACTGTTCATGAGCACGGCCACCGTGAAGGCGCACGTCTCACGCATCCTGACGAAACTCGATCTCACCAACCGCACGCAGATCGCCATCCTCGTGCACGACGCCGACCTCGACGACGCCTGAGCTCGCGCGCCGGTCGTCCGGACGGCGCGCTCCCGGAGGGTCTCAGGACCCGGCGGTCGGCCAGTAGTAGCTGTCGGGCAGCCCGCGGGCGCCGAAGATCGCCTGGCCCACACGAACCACGGTGGACCCCTCCTCGACCGCGACCTCGTAGTCGCCGGACATCCCCATCGACAGCCCACCGTCACCGGCCAGGCCCTGCGCCCGTGCTTCGTCGCGCAACCTGCGCAACAGCGCGAAGCACGAACGCACCCGTTCGCTGTCATCGGTGAACATTGCGAGCGTCATCAGCCCCTTGACCCGGAGCGACGAGAAGACCGGCATCCCACGCAGGAAATCGAGCGTGTCCTGCGGCGGCAGACCATATTTCGAGTCCTCGCCAGAGGTGTTGACCTGCACGTAGACATCCAGTTGCCGGCCCGCGGCGTGGAGCCGCCGATCGAGCACCTCCGCGACTCTCACGCGGTCGAGGGCATGGAATTCAGTGGCGAACGCGGCGACGTCCCTCGCCTTGTTGGTCTGCAGATGCCCGATGATCGACCACTGCACGTCGAGGTCGGCGAGGTTGCCGTGCTTGCGCTTGGCCTCTTGCACCTTGTTCTCGCCCAACCGTCGGCACCCGGCCCGCACCGCGAGCCGGATGCGCTCCTCGGGGACGGTCTTGCTCACCGGCAGGAGGACCACATCGCCCGCATCACGTCCGGCGCGGCGCGCGGCCGCAGCGATCCGGCCCTCGACGGCGGCAAGATTTCGCCGGAAGTCCTCGACCGTCTCCGCCTGCGGATAACTCGCGGCGCCTGCGTGGTGCTGGGCTGCCATGGCATCATCCTACGAGCGGGATCGTCGGCCCGAGCCGGTGACCTGGATGACATCCGCTGTGGCCGAACGGGATCAGGATGCCTGGGCGGCCAGCCGGACATGGGTGTTGACCGCACCGTAGCCGTCGTACCCTCCCCGGCGCTCGAGCAGCTCGACGAAGTATCCGCCGTCGAACGTCGTCGTGTAGCAATGCAGCAGCTCGCCGCCGGAGCCATCCGCGTCGTACAGCAACTGATGGTCGCGCAACTCGTCCAGCACGTCGCGGTCCAGGCCGAAGCGAGCGTCGAGGTCGTCGTAGTAGTTGTCCGGGACGGGCATCAGCGGCACGCCGCCGGCACGCAGCCGTTCGACCTCACGGACGAGATCGATGCAGGCGAACGCCAACTGAGTCACGCCACTGCGGCCACCCCGTTCCACGCCCGTCTCCGAGACGTTGAGCACGACGCGCAGCGACCCCGTCTCGGACCGGAGCGCGCGGCTGCGCATCCGGCCCTGCGGCTGGATGAACTCCTGCAATGACCCGGGATGGAGGCCGAGCAGCACGCGGAAGAACGACGTCTCCTCGTCGAGCCGATCAGGATGCACCGTGATGCCGACGTGATCGACACCGATCCATCCGGACGGCCGCGCATCGTCGCCGGTCCGGAAGTCGTTGCGCCAGTCGTCGGGGCCACCGGCGGGTCCCGTGACGAAGACCTCCGTGCCGCTCGGGGCCAGAATCCCCGGCAGCGATGCCTCTCCCGTCGCCCGCTGCGGCTGCAACCGCGGCCATGCCAGAGCGTTCGCGCGAGTCCGGACCGCACCCGTCGACGGGGCGAGCAGACCCAGAGCATCCGGACGGGCACCGTCGACGTCACCGCGCTCGTTGACGACGATCGATACGCCGCCGTTGCGCCACCAGGTCACGGGCTTGCTGCGATGGTCGCCGTGCTGATCGAATCCCAGGGCCTTCAAGGTGCCGGCGAAACGCGAATCACCCGGTGGGACACCGACCTCGACGAAGGCGACATCCCTGGCGGCCACCGCCGGCAGATCGTGGCGCAGCTGGTCCTCGAGGAAGACGAGAGACCGCATACCGTCCCGCGCGGTCACCTCCGGAGGCGCCTCTCGCACGACATCGCTGAACACCTCCAGCGAGACCGGGCCGTCGTACCCCGCTTCGAGTGTCGCCGCAACGACACCGGCGACGTCCAGTGTGCCCTGACCCGGGAAACACCGGAAGTGGCGCGACCATTCGAGCACGTTCATGTCGAGCATCGGTGCGTCGGCCACCTGAAGGAATCCGATCCGGTCCCCCGGGATGCCGTGCAGCGCCGACGCGCCGTCCCCGCGCGCGAGCATGTGGAAGGTGTCCACCGCCAGAGTGACGGCGGAATGGTCCGCGTCCTGAACGGCCTGCCATGCCTGACCGACACGATTGACGTGGTGCCCCCACGCCAGCGCCTCGTAGGCCACCCGCAGGCCGTACTCCGCCGCGAGATCGCCCACACGGCAGAGCTGCTCGGCCCGCAAGTCCGCATCCGGGACCGAGTCGGGACGGACATTGGAGCAGATGAGCACCATCGGCGCACCGAGCGCGCAGGCGACGTCGAACTTCCTCCGGAGCCGGTGCAGCACGCGGCCGAACTCGTCGGGCGGCACACCCTCGGCATCCCTGACGGGCTGGAAGAGGTCCACGGTCAGGCCGAGGTCGGCGCAACGCCGTGCCACCTCGACCGGCCGCAACGGGGAGGCGATCAGGTCGTTGTCGAAGATCTCGACCCCGTCGAAGCCGGCTCGTGCGATCGCATCGAGCTTGCCGGAAAGGACTCCACTCAGCGAGACTGTCGCAATCCCCTTGTGCATCGGTTTCATTCGGCTGTCAACTCCTCGAAGTATCGGATCATGCGTCCGACATCGGGCTCCCGGCCCGTGAACAGCCGGAAGGCATCGACCGCTTGGAACACCGCCATGCCTCCACCCGGCACGACTCGACAACCTTGCTGCCGCGCAAAGGTGGTCAGGGCGGTCTCCAGCGGGAAATAGACGACGTCTGCCACCCAGAGATCGCTGCGCACGAGTTCGGGTGCGACCGGCATACCGTCATGACCGATCATTCCCACCTGGGTCGCATTGACCACACCGTGTGCGTCGTCGAGCGCACGGGCGATGTCGGTAGCCCCGTCGACCCGCTCATCACCGAAGATCTTTGCCAGCCGCGTGACCAGATCGTGAGTCACGTCGTGATCCAGGTCCACGACGGTCAGGTGGGATGCGCCCTGCTCCAAGAGCGCATAGCCCACGGCGGATCCGGCTCCGCCGGCGCCGATCAGGACGGCGCGATCGCGGACGGCATCCGGGAGGATGCGCCGGAAGCTCTGGCCGAAACCGGACCAGTCCGTGTTCGCGCCGATCGTCCGGCCGTCTCGGATCAGGACAGTGTTGACCGCCCCCAGATCACTCGCACCGTCCGTCAGCTCGTCCAGGAACGGAATGATCGCCTGCTTGAACGGGTGGGTGACGTTCAAGCCGTCGAAGCCGAGGCATGTTGCCCAATGCAGCACATCCGGGAGATCGGCGGCCGTGAAACCCTCGACCTGCGCATCGATGCGTCGATAGGTGAGGTTCAGGCCACATGCGTGCCCCTCGTGCTCCTGCATCGCGGGGGTGAGTGATGCCGAGATCCCGTCGCCGACCAGTCCCAGTGCGAATGACGTCCGTTTCGTCATGCCCGCCTCCCCTCAGTCCTCGGCCGTCTTCGCCGTGGCAGCATGGCGAACGCCTCGATGAGCGGTGACCTTGCGCGGCGTGGGTCGCCCGAGTTCGTCGACGCCCATCCGGTGCGTCCCGCTCGGGCCGGTCAACACTGCGATCGCGGAGACCGTGCAGGCGGCCAGGGCGAAGATCGCGACGCGATACCAGTTGCCCGGATCCCCCGCCATGAGCATCCCCGCGATGGACGGCGTGAACCCTGCGAGCGCGAAGCCCCACTGCGTCCCGACCGCCATACCTCCGAGTCGTACGCTGGTCGGGAAGTATTCGGCATATGTCGCCGGCCAGATCGAGTTGGGCATGGAGTAGACGACTCCGGCGAGAATGATCCCGGTCACCATGATCAGCGGCAGGTTGCCCAGCGAGATGGCCCACAGGAACACGACCACCATGATCCCTGTGCCGACCAGGCCGCCGACGAAGATGGGCTTGCGACCGATCCGGTCGGACAGGGTGGCCCAGGCTGGAATCGCCCCCAGCGCAACGATGTTGGCGATGATCGCGAGCCAGAGCATGGCGGTCTTGCTGATGCCGATGTCATAGGTGTCCGAGGTCGCGA
>CAYPQR010000102.1:538-8489 GCA_964412865.1 uncultured Intrasporangiaceae bacterium | reverse complement strand
TAGGATGCCGACGTGCCTACGATCACCGACACCCAGCTCGCCGCCGACCTCGCCCGTGACGCGGGCCGCGTCCTCCTCGACCTCCGCACGGAGGGCCTGACCGGAAGGGCCCTGAAGGATGCGGGCGACCGCGCGTCCCAGGAGTTCCTGGCCGCGGCGCTCGCCCAGCACCGCCCGGACGATGCGGTGCTGTCCGAGGAGGCCGCCGACGACCAGGCACGCGTCGATGCGGACCGCGTGTGGATCATCGACCCGCTCGACGGCACGAGAGAGTTCTCCGAGCCGCCCCGCGACGACTGGGCCGTCCACGTCGCGCTCTGGCAGCACGGCGACCTGGTGGCCGGTGCCGTCGCGAGGCCCGCCGCCGGCGTGGTGCACTCGAGCGACGACCCGCACGGCGGCGCACCGCAGGCGCACGACCGCATCCGGCTGGCCGTCTCGCGCACCCGCCCCCCGGAGTTCGTGACGCAGCTCGCCGAGCAGATCGACGCCGAACTCGTGCCCATGGGCTCGGCCGGTGTCAAGGCGATGTCGGTGGTCGGCGGCACCTGCGACGCCTACGTCCACGCCGGCGGTCAGTATGAGTGGGACTCGGCCGCACCCGTCGTCGTCGCCCGCGCCGCGGGACTGCACACCAGCCGGCTCGACGGCTCGCCGCTGGCCTACAACCAGCCCAACCCGTGGCTGCCCGACCTGATCATCTGCCGGCCGGCGGTGTTGTCGGCGATCCGCGACGGCCTCGATCGGCTGTAGCCACCTGCTCCGGCGCCGGCCAGGGCAGGTTGGCCGCGAGCACGATCAGCAGCGGCACGGCGATCATCAGGCCACCCGGCGGGATCGCCGTGCCCGAATCATTGCTGAAGAACGCCAGCAGCCAGCAGACGACCATCGCCGCGAGGCCGTGCCCGAGGAAGGTCACCCGCTCCAGCAGCGGCCGGATCGGCGCGGCCATCTCCAGCTCGGGCTTGGCCAGCACGGCCACGCAATACATCAGCAGGAAGGGCACGAGCGTGGTGCCGAGGCTGGAGGTGAGCATGTTCCAGTTCGCCTCCCAGATCCGCTCCAGACCGCTGAAGTTGCCGTGATTGCGCACGTTGGACACGAAGTCGCCCAGGTGGGTGCGGTGCTGCGGCCCGCGCAGATAGTCCAGCACCGCGAGACCGCCGACGATCACGACGGTGGACGATCCGATGACCGCGATCCGCTTCCAGGTGAGGCGCACGCCCGCCGCGTTGAGCGCCAGATAGCCGAACGCCGGGATGAGTGCGGCCGGGCCACCCCCGTCGGCTCCCCACGACGGGTAGCCGTCGACCAGCACCGTGAACCCGCCGACCAGGATCACCGTGGTCGCGGCCAGCTGCCGATAACCCTGCTCGATGAGCTTGCCGGCCAGGGTCGCCGCGATGAGGATCGACGTGGTCGCGAGGAGGGCATAACCCATGTTGCCGTTGCCGTAGAACCGTCCCCCGTAGACGGGCTGCAGACCCATCATCGAGACAAACTGCAGGCGTGACCCCTGCACGACGTCGAGACACAGCACGAACATCGTCATGCCGGCCAGGAACAGCATCGGGCCCCTCTTCCAGCGCCGCCACGGGCCGGCGAACGCCGCAGCCGTCAAGACAGCAGCGCACGCCGTGATCAGGCCGGCCAGCGCCAGCCGTGGATGCCCGGCCCGCCACCACGGGAAGACGTTGACGATGAAGGTCGAGATCGGCAGCGCGGCCGCCATACCCGCCGTCGCGGCCGAGATGACCCGCAAACGCGTCCCCGCGGTGAGGCCCCGCCGGCGTCTGCGCCAGAACCACAGCGCACACCCGGCGAGAATGATCACGATCGGGCCGAGATACGACATGAAGAAGGCGAGGACGAAACCGTGCTCGACCTGCAGCGTCGTCGTGAGCTCGGCCGCGCGCACGGCCGGCTCGGTCGGGCTCGACGTCGGCTGCACGACCGGCACGCGACCCTCCGGCAGATTCGGCGCCGCCGCTCCCAGCCTCGAGAGCACCAGCGCGGACAGGTCGGTCAGCTGGATGACCCCCGGCTGGCGGGTGGCCGACGAGGTCAGCTGGCCGTGCGGCACACCGGGGCCGGCGATGACGACGGTGTGGAACCGCTCCGGCTTGCTGTCGTCGCCCATCCCGGCGACCACCAGGGTCGCGTTCTTGGGCAGTTTCTTGACCAGCGAGGCGATGAAATCGTCGTCGTAGGTGCTGGGGGCGATGAACGTCACCGGACACTCGGTCAGATCGACATGTTCGAGGTAACGCGAATAGTGGGTCAGCAGTCCGTCGCGGTCGGCCGCGCCGAGCGCCGCATACGGACGGTATGCGTTGATGCACTGGCCCGCGTCGCGCAGTGAACTGCCGAGCCTGCCGATATCGGCCCGCATGGGGCGCGAGAGGGCCTTCTCGCGCCACTTCGACCACTTCGGGAAGAACGTCTCGCCGTTGATCGTCGGCGGGTGCGCCACGCCCGGGCAGTCCGTGGTGCGCGCACCGTGGGTCTCCTCGACCTGGTGGCCGAAGGAGGTGCGTGTGCTGGCCGACAGGGTCATCCACGACTGGCTGGTGCAACTGTGCGGCGACAGCGACCGCGTCGACATCGCGCCGGCCGCCCCCTCACGGGCCAGATCCCACAGGGCGGGATCGGTCTTGGGCGAGGTGTCGGTCCACGCCAGCCGGGGCACGCCCACGAGCACCAGCGGCCCGGGCTGGCTGATGTGCTGGACCGGCGGGCGGCGGGTCAGCCACGACACCGCATACGACATGCCGATGAACCCTGCGATGGCGAGCGCCACGAGTGCCAGCCATCGACGAGTCACCGGATCAGGCTACAAGGTGTATCGGCGTGGCGACGCCACCGATACGCCCGCCGCGGCGGGTGTGCGACGTGCCACATCGGGGTGGTCCACGCACACAACGCGAAACGCTATAGTGCGTCGGTCGGCCGCATGTCAGTCTGTCAGTCGAAAGGTTGTCTGTGCCTATCGCATCCTTGGCGTCTCGGCTCAAGAGCGGCGTCGCCACACGGTGGGGGCAATTCGAGATCGAGTTGCGCGCATTCGCCGTGACCGGGCTCGCGCTCGGCGCGCTCGTCGTCGCCCTGAGCGGAGCAAAGGCCTGGATCGCCGCGGTCTGTGCCATCCCCGCGTGGCTCGGTGAGTTCCTGCCGATCGCGCGCAGCATCATGGCGGACGCGCCGGCACCGTCCGTGCAACGCAGTCAAGCCCCGCGGATCGTGCTGGCGTCGATGCCCGCGGCGATCTATCTCACCGCAGGCGACTGGTCTGTCCTGGGCATCGTGGCCGTCGTCCTCCTGGCACTGGTGCCCGTCGGCGAGCCACTGCTCTCACGGGTGCTCAAGGGGCAGGCGCTCGGCTGCACCCATTTGCCGGGCGTACGCAATCCATCGCACGCGTCGATCGCAACGCGCTACGTGATGAGCATCAATCACCTCGCCATCGGGATCGCGATCGCCGGCGCCGGGGCGGGTGTGGCCGTCGGCGCATCGCTCCCCGCGGCGATCCTCGTGATCGTGCTCATGGCGATGTCCCTGGTCGACGCGCTGCGACAGTTCTTCCAGGCGGACCGGATCCGCGACAGCATCGCCGACGCCATCCTCGACTACCGTCCGGAGTTCGTGCTCTATTACGCCGCGCCGGCCGGATCCGAATACCAGATTGCGATGTGGCTGCCATACCTCGACCGCATCGGGCGACGGTATCTGGTCATCGTGCGGAGCATGGGCACCTACAACAGGGTCGCCGGTATGACGACCGCCCCCGTCGTGCTCCGCACCAAGCTGTCCGAACTCGACGCGGTCGCGGCACCGTCGGTCAAGGTCGCGTTCTACGTCAACAACGGGTCCAGCAACGCCCACTTCGTGCGCTACACCGACATCACGCACATTCAGCTGCTGCACGGCGAAAGTGACAAGGCCGCCAGCTTCAACCCGGTGACCGCGATGTTCGACAAGATCTTCGTGGCCGGGCAGGCCGGTGTCGACCGCTACGCCGATCACGGCGTGGACATCCCCCAGGAGAAGTTCGTCATCGTCGGCCGCCCGCAGGTCGAGGCCGTGCAGCCTCGCACGGAGGCCAACATCCCCGTGCGCAGCGTGCTGTATGCACCGACGTGGGAGGGCTACCAGTCCGAGACGAACTACACCTCGCTCGACCACGGACCGCAGATCGTCCAGGGTCTGCTGGATCGCGGTCTCCGGGTCGTGTTCCGGCCTCACCCCTTCAGCTACCGCAACGCCGAATACGTGCCGTATATCCGGCAGATCCACGACCTGCTCGAGCGCGACAAGGCCAAGTCGGGCCGCGAGCACGTCTGGGGTAAGCAGGCCGAGACCTCATTCAGCCTGTTCGACTGCTTCAACGACGTCGACGCCCTCGTCTCGGACGTGTCGAGCGTGATCCCCGACTTCCTGTATTCCACAAAGCCGTTCGCGATCATGTCCGCCGGGGCCAGCGACAACGCGCAGTTCGAGAAGGACTTCCCGCTGGCCCGCGCCGGGTATGTGCTGGAGCCCCAGCTGGCCAACCTGGACGTCGTCCTCGACGAACTGACCACGACCGACAGTCGCGCCGACACGCGGGTCGCGATGCGCGAGCGCTATCTCGGCCCATTCCCGTCGGAGACCTATGCACAGGGATTCCTGGGCGCTGCGCGTCAGGTCATCGATGAGCCCAAGCCGACGGTCGACTCCCATGCGGACCAGGGCCGCAGTTCCGACCAGGATCGCGTGGCCGACGTCGGCTGAGCCATCCCCGGGCGCGCGCTTACGCCCGTCCGTTGGTCAGCCTGTTGTATGCTGTCGCCGCCTGTCGTCCGTCGACCAGACGTGCTGACTCAGCCGCCGGAGACCACCAGTACACAGCCCAAGGAGGGCCTCTAAATGTCGCAGGGATGCACAGTCGCGGACCTGGAGTGGGCTCGGGTGAACCTCACGGTCACCATCGTGCTGGCGGACGAGTTGGCCCTCATCGATGACCTTCAGTTCGTCCTCGTCGACGGTTCGCGTCAGCTGCCGGTCACGACCGAGCGGGTCGACGGTCGGACCTGTCGGCTGGTGATGAACGTCACGAACTTCCGCAACCGGGCCCAGGTGCCGAACGGCACCTGGAGATTCGTTCCCCTCGTGGACGATGAGCTGGGACCCGCCGCGGGGTTCGATGTCAGCGACCTGAGCCTGCTCGATCAGAGCACGCGCGCCTATCTCTACTCCGACAACAAGGTCTCCTACATCGTCGCGTTCGGCCTCTCCGAGGACGACGATCCCGACCTGCTCATGCGCACCTACCAGTTCTTCCGATCGTCCGGGAAGGGATCCGGTGGGCGTCGGTCGCTGATCGGCCGGCTCCGCAGTCGCGCGCTGCCGCGAAGCCGCCGGATCAAGATCAAGAACAACTGGTATGCGGCCACCCGCCGCCTCAACCCGCCGCACGGCAACCGCATCCTGTTCGCGTCCGAGATGCGCCCGCGGATCGACGGCAATCTGCTGCGCATCCGCGACCGGATGGTCGAGCGAGGTCTCGATCGTGACTACGAGTTCCGCTACGCGTTCAACGCGCCCAGCACAGGGTCACGACGATCCGCCTTCAAGCTCATCTACTTGATGGCCACCTCGGACATCATCATTCTCGATGACTACTTTCCGATCCTCGGCACCATCAAGACTTCTCCGGACACGAAGATCATCCAGGCATGGCACGCCGGTAGCGGATTCAAGAACATCGGCTACAGCCGGTTCGGAAAGTACGGCTCACCGAAACTGTCGAATGCCCACCGCAAATACACCTACGCGATCACCGGCTCCACCCAGCTGGTTCCGGTCTACGCCGAGGCGTTCGGCATCGAGGAGTCGGCGGTCATCCCGACCGGGCTCCCGCGCATCGATGCCTTTTTGGACCCGGCACGCACCGAACACGTGCGGGAGGAGTTCTTCCGCACGTATCCCGAGCTGCAGGGGAAGCGAATCATCCTCTTCGCACCGACCTTCCGGGGGCGCGGCGAGCGGACCGCCACCTATGACTACTCGAAGGTCGATCTCGGCAAGTTCTACGAGATCTGTGGCACCGACACGGTCGTACTGTTCCGGATGCACCGCTTCATCAAAGAACCCATCCCGATCCCGTCCTGGTATGCCGACCGGCTCTTTGACTTCAGCGAGTTTCCGGACGTCAATGACCTTCTCCTCGTGACGGATCTGCTGATCACCGACTACTCCTCGATCATCTACGAGTTCTCGCTGCTCGACCGGCCGATGTTGTTCTACGCCTACGACCGGCACACCTACGCCGCGACGCGGGGCTTCCACCGGCCGTTCGCCGAAACAGCGCCAGGCCGAGTCTGTGACTCGATGGACGAGCTGGTCAAGGCGATCGAGAACGAGGACTACGAGCAGGAGAAGGTGCGGCGATTCCAGCGCGAGAACTTCGACCGGATCGACACCGGATCGACCGACAGAGTGATCGATTGGCTGATAGTGGGAGATCCGCCCGTCGATCAGGCACAGGAGGCTCGATGAGCAGCGTCGGCGTGATCTTTGCCGGCGGCATCGGCTCGCGGATGAACTCGCGAGCACTGCCGAAACAGTTCCTCGAGGTCCACGGCAAGCCGATCATCGTGCATACCTTGGAGCACTTCGAGGCGCACCCGGCCATCGATGCGGGCGTGGTGGCGATCCTGCCCGAATACCGTGAACACTTCACCAGACTGCTGCACCGTTACGAGATCACCTAGGTGCGGTGGATCGTGGACGGCGGACAGACCGGCCATGAGTCTCGACACCTTGCGCTTCAGGCAGTGGCCGCGGACTGTCCTGCGGACAGCGTCGTCCTGATCCACGACGGGGTCCGCCCGCTGATCAGCGAGGAGTTGATCAGCGCCAACATCAAGGCGGTGCTGAGTCATGGCTCGGCCATCACCTGCACCCGGTTCACGGAGACGGCCGTCTCTTCGACGGATCATCGGATCGATGAGGTCATCCCACGCGACCACCTATTCATAGCCCAGGCTCCGCAGAGCTTCCGGCTCGGCGAGATCCTTGATCTGTATGACCGGGCGGCCGCCGACGGCGAACATGACGCGATCGATTCGTGCACGCTGATGCAACGCTACGGCCACGAAGTCTTTCGCGTGGACGGGCCACGGTCGAACATCAAGATCACAACAGCTGAGGATTTCTACGTATGCCGCGCCTTCTTCGAGGTGATCGAGAACCGTCAGATCGTCGGGATGTAATCGTGCAGCCGCTGAGTACACAGGTCGTGGACAGCGACGTCGACGAGATCGTCGGCCGCGATCTGCCGTGGGAGAAGTTGCGCGGGACGACGGTCCTGGTGACGGGCGCATCCGGCATGCTCCCGTCCTACGCGCTCTATTCGTTGCTGGCGCTCAACGACCGAATGGACGCCGGAATACGGGTGTTGGCCCTGGTCCGAAATGAGGCCAAGGCCCGGCGGCTGCTCGCGGGCGTACTCCAGCGCCCCGACGTCGAATTGCTCGTTCAGGACGTCAGCACGCCGCTCGCGCTGGACGGCCCGCTCGACTATGTGATCCACGGGGCGAGCGCGGCGCGGCCGGCGTTGCACGGGTCCAACCCGGTCGGCACGATCCGGGCGAACCTGCTCGGCACACTCGGCCTACTCGAACTCTGCGTGGCCAAGCACAGCTCGGGTTTCGTCCTGATGTCGTCGGCCGAGATATACGGTGCGCAGCCGACCGACACCGAATTGATCGACGAGAACAGCTACGGCGGTTTCGATATCTTGAACCCTCGTGCCTGCTACTCGGAAGGCAAGCGCGCCGCCGAGACTCTTTGCGCCGTATATCAGAAGCAGCACGGAATCCGGTGCCACATCGCACGGTTCGCGCACATCTACGGGCCTGGTATGGCCGCGGACGATGGGCGCGTGCAGGCCGACTTCGCCGCTGCCGTC
>CAYPQR010000102.1:0-437 GCA_964412865.1 uncultured Intrasporangiaceae bacterium | reverse complement strand
GGTCGGCGACGAGATGGCCTACAACGTTGCCGATCCCGCCGGCCTGGTGTCCATCCGTGAACTGGCCACCCTGTTTACCCAGGTGCATCCCGAACAAGGCCTGCAGCTCATCTTCAACAACGAGGCGGATGCCCGCTCCTACAACCAAGCTCGTCGCCAGGGACTGGACAGTGCCCGGTTGGCGGGCTTGGGCTGGCGCGCGCAGGTGCCGTTGGCCGAAGGCCTGAAACGGATGGTCACCGACCTGACAGACAGGGTCCAGACGAGCCCAGACCCTGGGCATTGATGATCATCGAGAGTGGAGGACACGCCGTGTGCGATCCGGTGGGTCTCGAGTCGGCGGAATCAACCGTGTTGTGTCCTGGGCGTTTGTCCGATTATCCGAGAGAAGTGGCATGAATCCGAACGAGCTACTGCTCCCTGCTGCCAGCCGTCTG
>CAYPQR010000101.1:0-8508 GCA_964412865.1 uncultured Intrasporangiaceae bacterium | reverse complement strand
GACGTCTCCGCCGGGCCGCCCCGCCCCACACCTCACATTCGGCCCGTGCCGCACGTCTACACGGTGTCAGTGGCTCATGAGAGCCTGAAGACACTCGAAAGGATGCCCATGGTGACCAGCTACCCCAGCACGGCCGGCGCGGCGCCGAGCCGCTCACCGGGCCCGCCGGGCGGCACGAGATATGCCGTGGTGGCCAGTCCGGTCGACGACCTCACCCTCGTCGCCGACGGCGGCCTGCTGATCGGCGTCTACTTCCAGGGGCGCGCCGCCGACAAGGTCGCCGCAAGCAGTATGCCGAGGATCCCGGCCGGCGACGACCCGCTGCTCGGCGCGGTCCATGACCAGCTCGACGCCTACTTCCGCGGCCGGCTCACCACGTTCGATGTGCCCCTCGAGGCGCGTGGCAGCAGCTTCCAGCAGGATGTCTGGCGGCTGCTGCAGCAGATCCCCTACGGCACGACCACGACCTACGGCGCGATCGCGGAGCAGGTCGGCGGCAAGGGTAGGTCGCAGCAGGTCGGCCAGGTCGTCGGGGCCAATCCGATCTCGATCGTCATCCCGTGCCACCGGGTGATCGGGGCCGATGGCAGCCTCACCGGATTCGGTGGCGGCCTCGACCGCAAACGGACCCTGCTTGCTCTCGAGGAACCGGCCGAGGTGCGCGAGTCGCGGCTGTTCTGACATGGCCGACACGCCGTTCGAGACGGTGGTGGCCGACCACGGCGCCACCGTGCTGCGGGTATGCCGCGCCGTGCTCGGCGGCGCGCCCGAGGCCGATGATGCCTGGTCCGAGACGTTCCTGGCCGCCTTGCGGGCATGGCCGAAGCTGGCGCCCGACGCCAACGTCGAGGCGTGGCTGGTGACGATCGCACACCGCAAGTGCATCGACCAGATCCGCGCCCGGCAGCGTGCACCGATACCGGCGGCGCACCTGCCCGACCCGCCGAGCCGGGCGGGCCGGCCGGACGGGCACGCATACGACCTGTGGAGCGCCGTCGCCGCGCTGCCCGACAAGCAACGCCAGGCGATCGCCTATCACTATCTGGCCGGGCTGCCCTATCAGCAGGTCGCCGACATCATCGGCGGCAGCGCGGCGGCCGCGAGGCGCGCCGCCGCGGACGGCATCAAACGGCTACGCGCGGCCGACGTCGCGCCCGACAACCCATGATCCACCCCGACGATGAGCATCGGGCCCCACCGGTCCACCGTCACACTCGCAGAGGACACACACCATGACCGCACACGACATCGTCGATCGGCTGCACAGCGCGGCCTCTCCCGACGAGGCGACATCCGCTGCGCTGCACCGCCGGCTCGAGGACGACGCGCAGCGAGGCGATCTGCTCGATGTCGCCTACCGCACTCTCGACACCGAGGTGGGTTCTCTGCTGCTGGCCGCCACCAGTCGCGGCCTCGTGCGGATCGCCTTCGAGGCACAGGGCCACGAGGCGGCGCTGCAGGGCCTGGCCGAACAGGTCAGCCCGCGCGTGCTGCGCGCTCCGCGACGGCTCGACCCGGTCGCGCGGGAACTCGACGAATACCTCACGGGGAAGCGCCGCGACTTCGACCTTCCGCTCGACTTCGCTCTCTCGCACGGCTTCCGCAAGACCGTGCAGCAGCGGCTGACGAGCATCGCCTACGGCACGACCCGGTCGTATGCGCAGCTGGCCTCGGACGTCGGCCACCCCCGGGCGGCGCGCGCCGTGGGCACCGCCTGCGCGACGAACCCGCTGCCCCTGGTGGTGCCGTGCCACCGCGTCCTGCGCGCAGACGGGAGCGTCGGCCAATACGCCGGCGGCAGCGACGTCAAGCGCGCCCTCCTCCACCTCGAGCGGCCCGCCGAATAGTCGCCTCATACTTCTCGCGGGTGCCGAGTGACTGCTCGCGGGTGAGGGCTTCAGCTGAGGAAGACGGGAAGTTCGTCGATGCCGTAGACGATCGCGAGCCGGTGGAACGCCAGCTCCTCGAACGGCACCGCGAGCCGCAGATCGGGGAATCGCTCGACGATCGCGGGCAGGGCGATGCGCAGCTCCATCCGGGCCAGCTCCGAGCCGACGCACCGGTGCAGGCCATATCCGAATGTCACGTGTCCCACCGGATCCCGCGTCGGATCGAAGGTGTCCATCCCCTCGCCGAGGGAAGGGTCACGGTTGGCGCCGCTGAGCGACACCAGCATCACGTCGTCCTTGCGGATCGGCACCCCGAACAGGTCGTGGTCCCGCCGGGCGAAGCGTGGGAACGCCACCTGCACCACCGACAGGTAGCGCAGCATCTCCTCGACGACCTGGTCGATCCGTTCGGGCTGCGCGCGCAGCAACCGCAGCAGATCGGGACGGCGGATCAGCAGCACGACACCCAGGCACAGCATCGACGCGGTCGTCTCGTACCCGCCGGTCAGCACCCCGTCCGCGAGGCCCGCGAGTTCGCGATCGCCGATCTCGTCACCGTGGTCGCGGATGATCTGACCGAGAAGCCCGTCGCCGGGTTGCCCGCGCTGGCGGCGGACCTCGGCGGTGAGGTATGCACGAGACCTGGACGCCGCACCGAGCGGTCCGACCGCGCCGTCACTCACATCGAAGCGGGCCCTCCCGAGACGACGGAAGTCCTCGTCGCCGAAGTCGACCCCGAGCAGCTCCCCGATGACCAGGAACGGCACCGGATGACAGAAGTCGGCGAGCAGGTCGACGCGCGGTCCGTGCGACTGCGTGACGTCCAGGCGCTGCCGCACGATCTCGGCGACGCGGGGCCGCAGGCGGGCGAGGCGGTGCACGGTGAATTCCGGAGTGAGCAGTCGCCTCAGCCTCGTGTGGTCCGGAGGATCGGTGAACCCCAATCCGCCGATGTCGTCGGCTCGGGCGTCTCCGCGAACCCCGACCAGGTGACGGATGTCGGTGCTGTAGGTGTCGGTGTCCGCGAGCACGGCGCGTGCCTCGTCATAGCCGCTGACGAGCCAGACGTCGAAGGTGAACGGCAGCTTCAACCTGCTCACCGGAGCGGTGCGGGTGCGCTCCCCCAGGGCCGGCACCGGATCGAGGCCGCGGCGCTGCACGGGGAATCGGCTCGATCTCGGCACCAGCGTCATGGTCATGGTGCCGAGGTCGAACTGATTCCGTTGAGCCTTGATCAGGGCGCGGCGCGCGAGCCGGCTTCTCAGTCGTCCGATGCGTCCGACGGTAGGTTCCTTCCCGGGATGTCCGCTGTGAACTCACTGGGAGAAACCCCGGCAGCGCTCATCTGCCGGCGGCGCCCCTCAACCGGTGCACGCGACGCGCGATCGCGGTCGGCGTCTCACCGACGATGGCGTTGTGGGTGCGGCTCCACGCGACGTATTTCGCGCCGAGGTTGACCATGGCCGCCGCACGATTGCGCCCGCCGAGCAGCGTCGTGATGTGCACGGCGTTCCAGATGGCCCAGGCCGGGAATCCGGTGAGATTGGGCAGACCCGCCACCTCGGCGACGGCCGCGCTGCGGCCGATCGTCGCGAGGATCCCCTTGTCCTTGTATTCGAACGGGGCCACCTGACCGCCGGTGAGCTCCGCGGTGATGACCTTGCCGACGTGGCGCCCGCCCTGCAGGGCGGGCTGGGCGAGTTGTGGAAGGGCGCGGTCGCCCTCCCCGATCGAGACGTCCCCGACGGCGAACACGCCCGGCCAGCCCTCCACCCGCAGCTGCTCATCGACCTTGATCCGGCCGGCCCGGCCCTGGGGCAGGCCCCACTGCGCGACATGCTCGGCGACGGCGACGCCGCTCGCCCAGATGACAACGCCCGCAGGGAGGAACGTGTTGTCGTCGCCGACGATGACGCCGTCCTCGCGCACCTCCTGCACCTTGGTGTCGAATCGCAGGTCGACGCCGCGCCGCGCGAGGGCCTTGCGGGCATACTCCCGGCTGCCCGGCGAGAACGGAGTGAGCGGGTACGACGCCATTTCGACCAGCGTGACGTGCACCTTGGCCGGGTCGAGTTCGGGATAGAGCACCGGCAGGTCCTTGTTGCGCATCTCGGCGAGCGCGCCGGCCGTCTCGACACCGGTCGGCCCGCCCCCGACGATCACCACGCGGATGTCCTCGTCGACCCGGTTGACCGCGGCGTCCTCGAGCCGCGCGAAGATCGTGTCGCGCAGGTCGAGGGCCTGCCCGCGCGTATAGAGGGGCATCGAATGCTCCGCTGCCCCGGGGATTCCGAAGAAGTTGGCGGTCACACCGCATGCGATGACCAGGTAGTCGTAGGTCAGTTCGTGGCCGCTGTCGATGCTGATGGTGTGCTGCTCACGATCGAGCGCGACGGCAGCCCCCTGCACGAACTGCACATTGCTCTGGTGGGCTCTCGCCGCGCGCAGGAACCAGGTGACATCGCCGGGATTCAAGGTGGCGGTGGCCACCTGATAGAGCAGCGGCTGGAAGGTGTTGTAGGGGTGCCGGTCGACGAGCGTGACGTCGACCTCTGCCTTCTTCAGGGCGTGCACCGCCGCCAGGCCGCCGAATCCGCCGCCGACCACCACCACGTGGGGGCGCTTACCGTGACTGGTCATGTCTCCACGGTAGGTCGGCGCGCGCTCGTTGACACGGGTCGCGGGCGACTTTGTGTGAGTGTTTGATCACGTCGCATCCGGCGGACGGCGCATCAGATGCTCGGCATCCTGGGCGTATGCCGCATGCAACTCCAGTTCCTCGGTGTCGGTCAGCCCGGCGGAACGCGGCGTAGTGCGCTCCTCCTCGAATGCGAGCACGTCGCGCAGGGTCTCCCGCACGGGTCGCGGGGTGAGCCCGGCCGCGCGTGCCTTCGCGTTGTCGCGGTCGGGGAACCCCATCCAGTCCTCGTCGGCCAGCCACAGCGGAAGTGACCGCGGGCCGGCCCATTCGGCCACCTCGTGTGCCTGTAGCCAGTCGTTCGCCGCCGAGACGACGTCACCGTCGAAGCCGGCGACCTCCCGCGAAGCGTCGAGCATCGCGCCGAGCGTGCTCCGGTCGCCGGTGGCGTTGAACGCGCCCGCGATCCGACGCTCGGCGCCGTCGACGAGCCATCCCGCGAGATCGCGCACGTCGATGATCTGAGCGGGTGTCTCGCGCGCCGCCGGCACGAGCACGTCACCCGATTCCGCGGCCGGGTGCGCGAACCGCCACGGCCAATAGCCGGTGCGCCCCGACCTGTCCCCTGGACCGCCGATCAGCCCGGCGCGCGCGATGAGCACTCCGTCGTCGCCGTATGCGTCGAGCGCCGCCTGCTCGCACGCGACCTTGCCGGGGCCATATGACTCGATGTCCGTGTAGAAGTCGTCGGTGAGGGCGGGCAGCAGCGCGCCCGATTCGTCGAGGCCGCGGGTGCGGGTGTCGGCATAGACGTTGCCGGTCGACACGAAGATGAAATGCCCTGCCGCCGCGCCCAGGTCGCGCACGGCACTCTGCACGTGGCCCGGTTGCCTGGCCAGGTCGACCGTTGCGTCCCAACGGTGCTCGGCAAGCGGCGACAGCGGCTCGCGGTCACGGTCGAGGGTCACGAGTGTCGCACCCTCCACGACTCGGCCGGACTGCCCGCGCGCGACGCAGGTGACCTCGTGGCCGCGGCGGAGGGCATCGGTCGCAATGGCGCGGCCGAGGAATGCCGTGCCGCCGAGCAGGAGCAGCTTCATACCGGCATTCGATCACACCGCGAGCGCGTCGCGCACGACGTCATCGGCTGCGAGGTGTGCGAAGGAGCACGAGGACGACCAGCAGCGAGAGGGCGACACCCACCGCGCCGACGATCAGCGCATCGTGCATGCCGTCGGTGAAGGCCGCCTGAGCACGTTGCGCGGTGCGGCCCCCGATGCGCAGCGCGATCGCGAGTGACGAGCGAGCCTGGTCCGCGAGGGGATCGGGCAGCCCCTCCGGGTGCAGTTCGTCGCGGTATGCCTGCTGCAGCACGCTGCCCAGCACCGCGATGCCCAGCACACCGCCGAGCTCTCGGGCGAGGTCGTTCATCGCGGAGGCCACACCCTGCTGCGCTCGGGGCAGCGCGTCGGTGATGACGGTGGTGGCCGGTGTCATCGCCGCGCCCATACCGGCTCCGCACAGCGGCAAGCCGGCGAGCAGCAGCCCATACGAACTGTCGGGCGCGAGGCGCGCGATCACGAAGAGACCGGCGATCAGCAGGCTCAGGCCGACGGCGATGGTCGCGCGAAGCCCGAGTCGTGCGGCCAGGCGAGGAGCCAGTCGCGCCGCCGGCATCATGCCGATCGCCATCGGCAACAGGCTCACGGCCGCCACCAGCGGCGAGTGACCCTGGACGAGCTGGAGATACTGCAGGATCAAGAAGATGAACCCGAAGAACGCGAGGAATTGCATCGTCAGCGAGATGCTGCCGGCGGTGAATGCCCGGTTCCGGAAGAGTCGCGGATCCAGGAGCGGATGGGCGCGCATCGCCTCCCATCTGCCGAAGACACCGAGCACCGCGAGCCCGGCGACAATGCCGAGAATCGTCTGAGCAGAGGCCCATCCGGCGGTGGGCGCTTCGATGATGGAGTAGACGAGCACGCCGAGACCGACGACGGCCAGCGCCGCTCCCCCGATGTCGAGTCGCGGTGCCCGGATGTCGGCGGACTCGGGCACACGTCGCAGAACCCCGACGAGGGCAACGGCCGCGAGCAGCACGTTGAGCGCGAAAACGGCGCGCCACGACCACCACTGGAGCACCAGCCCGGACGCGAGCAGGCCGAGGATCGCGCTCGCACCCGCGATGCCCGCCCAGGTGCCGACGGCCTGCCCCTTGCGGTCCTCGGGAAAGGTGCTGGTGACCGTCGACAGCGTCGCCGGCATCACCAGCGCGGCGCCGGCCCCGAGCACCGCGCGCAGGGCGATGAGTGGGCCCGGCGTGGTGACGAGCATCGCGGCCGCGGACCCCGCGCCGAAGACGGCCAGGCCGAGGAGGAGGGCCCGCCGGCGCCCGAACCGATCGCCGATCGCGCCGCCGAGCAGCAGCAAGGCGGCGAACGTCAGGCCGTATGCGTCGACGATCCACGACAGCTGCGTCTGCGTCGCGTCGGTGTCCCGCGCGATCGACGGGAGCGCCACGTTGAGCGAGGCGACCGCCGACACGACCGTCGCGAGCGCGAAGCACAGAACGGCGAGCACGGCGGTGTGCGACGCGGCCGGGCCCTTCCGGATGGGTTGTCGAGTCGGCGAACGGTGCATGGTGTCCTCCTTCAGCGGTGCTTGCACCATGCCCGGCGCCGGGACTACATTTCAACGTTGATGAATAAATCGAATGCGCGAGGTCGCCGGCCCGGGAGCCCCGACACCAGGACGCAGATCCTGCGCGTGGCCCGCCGCCGGTTCCTCGAGGATGGCTACACCCGGGTGACGCTGCGCTCGATCGCGTCGGAGGCCGCCGTCGACGTCGCGCTGATCAGTTACTTCTTCGGCTCCAAGCACGGTCTGCTGATCGCCACCCTGGAGCTCGCGGCCGATCCGGCCACGCTGCTCGCCGCGGCTCTGGAGGGCCCGCCGCAGCAGCTCGGACACCGCATCGTGCACACGCTCGTCACCACCTGGGACGACCCGGAGCGTGGCGCATCGCTGCGCATGATGGTGCGCGCCGCCGTGGCCGACGACGAGATCGCGCGGCTGTTGCGCGAGATGGTCACGCGTGAACTGCTCGGGCGCGTCGCCGAGCGCGTCGGCGGTGAGGCCACGGACGGCAGGATCGGGGCGGTCGCCACCTCGCTGGTCGGCCTGATCGTCGGCCGCTACGTGCTGTTCCTCGAACCGGTCGCATCCATGCCGGTTGATGAATTAACCCGGCGCGTCGGGCCGATGCTGCAGGCCGCGCTCGCGCCGCGACGCGACGACCGATGAATGGGCGGCGATCGCCGAGTCTGCACGGTGAACACCCACTCGAGGAGGCCATTCATGTTCGATCTGCACCCTGCCGCCCGTCGGATGAGCACGCTGGTGTCCGGCGTGCGTGACGAGCACCTCGGGCTGCCCACGCCCTGTGCCGGCTGGTCCGTCGCCGATCTGCTCAGCCACATCCATCAGTTCTCGTCGGTCTTCGCCGACAACGCCCGCAAGCAGCCGGCGGCTCCGCCGCAGGGCCTCACCCAGGACTGGCGAGTCGGCATACCCGGAGCGCTCGATGACCTCGCGGGCTCCTGGGCGGACGAATCAGCCTGGCGGGGACGGGTTTCGGCCGGCGGCATCGAGATGCCGGCAGCTGACAACGCCCTGGTCGCCGTCGAGGAACTGACGGTGCACGGCTGGGATCTCGCCCGCGCCACCGGCCAGGACCCCGACATCGCCGAGGAGGCTCTGGACCGGGTCGACGAGTTCATCGAGCTGTTCGCGGCTCAGATCGACAGCGGGCAGGGGCCGTTCGGGCCGGCCGTGAGCGCCCCCGAGGGTGCGAGCCGCCTGGAACGTGTGGTCGCCATGACCGGGCGCGACCCGCGGTGGACGCCGTCGCGGTAGCGCGACCGGCAGGCTCAGCCGCGACGGTCCTGCCACTGCTGCGTCGTGAGGACCTCGGCCTGTCGG
>CAYPQR010000100.1:0-8520 GCA_964412865.1 uncultured Intrasporangiaceae bacterium | reverse complement strand
GACCCGTATGCGCAGCAGCAGGCGGGGTACTACGGCGGCCAGCCCTATGGCAGCCCCGCGGGTCAGGCCCCCGCGCCGGAGCCGGCCGAGGCGACCCCGTTGTATTGGGGTGAGCCCGAGTCGCCACAGGCGGCCCCCTGGTCCGGACCGTCGCCGTATGCGCCGCCCGCACCGGCATACCAGCCGCAGGCCGAATATCAGCCCCAGCAGGCGTATCAGCCCCAGCAGCAGGAATACCAGCCTCAGCAGCACGTGCAACAGCCCCCGGCGGCCGCGCCCCAGTACGACGCCCAACAGGCGCCCTACCAGGCACCCGCATACCAGCAGCCCCCGGCCGCGGCGCCGCAATACGAGGCCCAGCAGGCGCCCTATGCCCCGCCGGCGCCCGCATACCAGCCGCAGCAGGGCGACCAGCCCGCGACGGTCCAGCAGCAGAGCGACCCGGGTCAAAGCGGCGGGTCCGCCGACGACGCGCTGACGATCGGCCGCAGCCGCGACAATTCGATCGTGCTCGACGACATGCTGGTCTCGCGGCGGCATGTGCGCATCACCGCCGACGACGAGGGGCTCGTGCTGGAAGACCTCGGCAGCCGCAACGGCACCTTCGTCAACGGGCGCCGCGTCGAGCGGACCCATCTGCACGAGGGAGATCACATCGGTGTCGGCACCTCCACGTTCGAGGTGCGCGACGGCTGGCTCGTCACCATCTGAGACCGCTTCCCACCCCATGGCACCGGGTGCCCTCGGGACACGTCATACCCGCGCGAGCACCTGGGGCGCGGACGACGGACGACCCGTTAGTCTGCTGCCGCGGCGCCGCGTCACCGGCGTATCGAAAGCGGAGCGGGAGTAGATCGAGATGAGCACACCGACCACGGGTCGTGGTCCGATGAGCACTGTCACCTTGTCCCTGGACGGCCAGACCGTCGCACTGGAGTCGGCGGGGGTCGTCGTGGTCGGGCGGAGCCTGGACTGCGAGCTGGTGGTCGACGACACGGGAGCCTCCCGGCATCACGCGCAGTTCCACCGCGGCGGCGGCCGGGTCGTCGTGCAGGATCTCGGCAGTTCCAACGGCACCTGGGTCGACGGCGCCCGCATCACCTCCCCCACCACGCTCACCGACGGCGCCCGCGTGCACATCGGCGGGCACGACGGCACGGCGGTGCACGTGGCCATCTCACGCGGCGTGCGTATGCCCGGCAGGGCGTCATCCCCCGCACCCGCCCACGACACCGGAGCCGCGCCCTCGTCCTCCGCGCCGCGCTCCGCTCCGCCGGATGCGACCGGGCCGGCCCGCGGCGCCCGCACCCCGAGCACTCCGCTGCCGACGCGCTCACGGTCCCACTCCAGCCAGCCGCTGCCCCAGCGCAGACACGTCGCCGCCGCTCCGCCGGCCAGCCCGAGCAACACCGGCGTCGTCTTCGACCGCTGGACCCTGCCGAACGGGCCGCTCGCCGCGCACTCCCCGGCGCCTGCCGCACGGGCGACCGTGACCGGCTCCGCGCCCCAGGTGATGCCCGTCTCGCCGCACGCGCCGTCGCAGCCCGGCAGCACCCAGCCGTTCACGATCGGCCGGGGGCTGGAGAACAAGATCGTCGTCGACGACCTGCTGGTCTCCCGCGAGCACGCCCGCCTCGTGCCGGACGGCCGCGGATTCCAGGTGCAGGATCTGGGCAGCCGCAACGGCACCTACGTCAACGGCCACCGGATCCAGACCGCGCACATCGGCGAGGACGACCTGCTGGCCGTCGGCCACTCGCGGTTCACCGTGCGCCACGGCCAGCTCGTCGCCAGCATCGACGAGGGCGACGTCAACTTCGTCGCCAACCACCTGTCATACACACTGCCCGACGGCAAGAAGCTGCTCGACGACGTGTCGTTCGGCCTGGAGGGCTCCAGCCTGCTGGCCGTGATCGGCCCGTCGGGCGCCGGCAAATCGACCATGCTGAAGGCTCTGACCGGGTCGCAGCAGGCGACCGAGGGCGAGGTCTACTACGACGGCCGCGACCTGTATGCCAACTTCCAGGATCTGCGCCACCGCATCGGTGTGGTGCCGCAGGACGATGTCGTCCACCGCCAGCTGACCGTGCGACAGGCGCTGCGATTCGCCGCCGAACTGCGCTTCCCCGACGATCTCGACAAGGAGTTGCGCGAGCAGCGCGTCGAGGAGGTCATGGGCGAACTCGAGCTCACCGCCCACGCGACGACGCGGATCGACCGGCTGTCCGGAGGCCAGCGCAAGCGCACGTCGGTGGCTCTCGAGTTGCTGACCAGGCCGTCGCTGCTCTTCCTCGACGAACCCACGTCGGGGCTCGACCCGGGCCTGGACAAGCAGGTGATGCAGACCCTGCGCGGTCTCGCCGACGGCGGGCGCACCGTCGTCGTGATCACCCACAGCGTCGCCAACCTCCGCGTGTGCGACAAGGTGCTGCTGCTGGCACCCGGCGGCAAGGTCGCCTATTTCGGCCCGCCCGACGGCATGCTGGGATTCTTCGGCGCCACCGACCACGCCGACATCTTCACCAGCGTCTCGCGCGACCCCGACGGTGCGCAGCAGCGCTTCCGGGATTCGCCGCTGGCCAGCGAACAGGTCGAGGGGCCGCTCAGCGCGCCGCGGCCGACGGCGCCGCCGCTGGAGAAGCCGCCCCGCCAGCAGAGCATCGCATCACAGCTGTCGACCCTCGCTCGGCGCCACACGCGCGTCATCCTGGCCGACCGCGGGTATGCCGCGTTCATGCTGCTGCTGCCGGTCGTGCTGGCCGTGCTCACGATGGTCGTGCCCGGTGACGACGGCCTGCGGATGCAGACCGACCGGCTCCGCTCGACCGAGCCCATGCAGTTGCTCGTCGTGCTGATCATCGGCGCCGTGTTCATGGGGACCGCCGCGAGTGTGCGCGAACTCGTCGGCGAACGCGCGATCTACAAGCGGGAGAAGGCCGTCGGGCTGTCGTCCCAGGCATACCTCTGGGGGAAGCTGACGATCTTCGGGGTGCTCACCCTGGTGCAGTCGCTGATCCTGGTGCTGCTGGTCGGTGTGCGCAAGCCCGGCCCGTCGAGCGCGGTGCTGCTCGGCTCCCCCACGCTCGAGCTGATCGTCGCGTGCTGGCTGACCGCCCTGGCGGCCGTCGCGCTCGGCCTGCTGATGTCGAGTTTCGTGCGGACCTCCGAGCAGGTGATGCCGCTGCTGGTCGTCTCGATCATGGCCCAACTCGTGCTGTGCGGCGGGCTGTTCCCGGTGCACGGGCGGGTCGCGCTGGAGCAGCTCGCGTGGCTCGCGCCGGCACGCTGGGGCTACGCGCAGGCCGCCTCCACGGTCGACCTCGGCACGATCCTGCCGTCGCAGGCCGGCGAGTCGCTGTGGCAGCACACCTCAGGGATGTGGATGCTCAGCGGCGGCATGCTGCTGGTGCTGACGGTCGCGTTCTCCTGCCTCACCCTCTGGCGCCTCGTGCGCGGCACCAGGGAGTAGCCCGGAGCCGTCGCACCGCACACGCGAGACGTCTCGGCGGTCAGGTCGTGATGTCCTTGCCGGCGAAGCGCGACCACGCGGCCAGCCCGAACACCACGATGTAGGCCGCGTCGACACCGAGACCGGCCCACATGTCGTCGAAGACGGGCGGATCGCGCATCAGATCGGCGAAGGCCGGCCAGCGGTCGACCAGCAGATATGGCCGCATGAAGTCCAGCTGCGGGATCGCGTCGACGATCCACATCGCGGCGACGAGGATCATCACCGCGACGGTCACCGCGATCGGCTGCTCGGTGAGCGTCGAGAGGAACAACCCCAGAGCGGCCAGCGCACACATCCCGATCGACACGTATGCCGTGGCGAGCGCCAGCCGCCCCAGCCCGTCGGCGAACCCGATCTGGCTGCCCGACAAGGTGGTCATCGACCCGGCGCCGAACACGGCCGACCCGACCACCGCGCCGACACCGGCGACCGCGATGCAGGCAGCGAACGCGCCGACGATCAGCGCGGCATACTTCACGGCGAGCAGGCGAGAGCGACCGACGGGCACGGTCAGCAGATATCGCAACGTGCCGGCGTGCGCCTCCCCCGCCACCGCGTCGCCGCTGACGAGCGCGATCGCCATGGGCAGGAAGAGCGTGAGCTCGACCGTGAGGGCGGTGAATCCGACGAACAGGCCGTTCTGGGTGATCTGGTCGAGAAAGGTCGGCCCGCCGCCGGCCGACGGTGGCGAGAGCTTGACCGCGACCGAGATCAGCACGGGCACGAGCGCGAGGATGATCAGGCCGACCTGATTGCGTCGGCGCCCGAACATCAGCCTCACCTCGGAGCGGACGAATCGTGCTGCCGTCATCGCGGATCCAGGGGCCGAGCCGAATCGGTGCTAACCACGGACCTCGAACCCTTCGCCGGTGAGCGCGACATACACATCCTCCAGGCTCTGCCTCTCGATCTCGAATCCGCGCACCCGCACACCGGATTCGACCAGCCGCGCGACGACGCGCTCCGGAGTCTCGACCAGTCCGCGGTCCGCGCCCGGGTCGCCGGTCACCAGGTCACCGTCCACCATCGGGTGCATCACACCGGCCGATTCGAGCACCTCGGCCGCACGCCGCGGGTCGGGCGTGCGCACCACGACTCGCTCCCGCCCGCCGCCGCGCACCTCGTCGATCGAGCCCTGCGCGACGAGCCTGCCGACACTCATGATGCCCAGATGGGTGCAGATCTGCTCGATCTCCGAGAGCAGGTGGCTGGAGACGAAGATGGTGATGCCGTCTCGGGTGAGGTCGGCGACCAGATGACGCACTTCCCGGGTGCCTTGCGGGTCGAGGCCGTTCGTCGGCTCGTCGAGGATCAGCAGGTCGCGGTCGTTGAGCAGCGCGGCGGCGATCGCCAGCCGTTGCTTCATGCCCAGCGAGTATGCGCGATAACGCTTTTCGCCTGCTGCCGTGAGGCCGACCCGCTCCAGCGCCGCGTCGACACGGGCCTTGCTGGTTGCGGGGTCGGCGCGTGAGTCGGCGGCATCGAGCCGGCGCAGGTTGGCCGGCCCGGACAGATAGGTGTGGAAGGCCGGCCCCTCCACCAGCGCGCCGACACGGTGCAGCGCATCGCGCCCCGGCATCTGCTGCCCGAGGATGTCGTGGTCGCCGGCGGTGGGGTGCACCAGACCGAGCAGCATCCGGATGGTGGTGGTCTTGCCGGAGCCGTTGGGCCCGAGGAAGCCGTATACGCTGCCGCGCGGCACCCGCATCGACACGTCGTCGACGGCTGCGACGGAGCCGAAATGCTTGGTCAGCCCGCGGGTTTCGATCGCGGGCGGCGAAGCAGTCTCGACGGACTCAGCCACGCTGGAGCGCGGCATACAGCTGGTCGGGCGACACGGCGCCGATCGCGACCCGACCGTCGGTGGTGATCACCGCCGAGATCAGGGTCGACTTCAGCAGCCGCCCGCTGCCCCATGCGCCGGACACCCGCGGCAGGGCGTCGAGCGCGCCGGTCGGCAGGTCGGACGCCTTGCTGTCCGGCCCGGTCGCGCTGTTGCGCGACGTCAGGACGAGCACGGACGACCAGCCGGAACCGACGGTCTTGACCGCCGGAGGCGAGCCCGCCGGCTGCTTGCGGGCCTGCGGACGCACCTGGTGCACCGTCGCTCCTGAAGGCGGCGTGAACGTGAAGCGTGAGTCGGGCTGGGCCTTGAAGCTCACCGAGGTGAACCCGACGTTGATCGCCGGGGTCTGGCTGCCCTTGGCATAGACCTGGGCGCGCAGCGGCACATGCTTCTGCGCATCGACGGCGAGCCGGATCGAGCCGATGCGGGTCTTGGACGTCTTGGGGGTGAACGTCAGCTGGTATGCCGCGCGGCCGGCCACCGTCACGTTGCTCGCAGTGGTGACCTTCGTCGTCGGCTTGAGCATCGACAGCGCCCACGTCGCCATGCCGCTCGGCGTCATGAAGCGCGCCATGTCGGCCGGGCCGGACGGCTTACGGTGATCCGGAGAGATGCGGCGTGAGTCGGAGGCTCGCAGGTGCCAGGCCTGCTGCTTGGTGCTGTTCCACAGCCAGGCGTCGTGGCCGTTGGTGATCGCGTCCATCTCGCTGCCGTCGCCGAGCACGGCCACCCGGGCCTTGTCGGGCGCGGCATACCAGACCCGCAGCGTGTGGTCGCCCTGCAACAGGTCGACGGGAGACATGCCGCTCGCGCCACCGCCGGCGCCCACGGTGCCCTTGGGCAGATCGGGCAGGCCGAGATGGGTGGAGGTCTTCACGGTGCCGCTCAGATCCGCGGGATGAGCGCCCAGCAGGTCGGTGAGCACCTGGTGGGCGGTGCGGTCCGGCAGTTTCGGCGCCGCCGACGCGCTGTCGCGGGTGACGACCTGGCCGCCCGCGATCACCGCCGCGGCGGCCACGGCGGGTGCGGACCAGCGCAGCACTGGATGCACAGTCATACGTCCACCATAAGTCGACGCGTCCGGCTTGTCTCGGTCAAGGCGCCCTCCGTCTCCGCCGCATCGGCCGGTCGCGGTGCACGACCGGTGCCGAGATGGCTTGCGGTCAGATGTCTCCGCGGCGGCGGTGGGCCGAGATCGCGCGCTCCGCCTCGCGGCGATCCTGCTTCTCGCGCAGCGCCTGCCGCTTGTCGTATTGCTTCTTGCCCTTGGCCAGCGCGATCTCGACCTTGACCTTGCCGTCGACGAAATACAGCGACAGCGGCACCAGCGTGTGGCCGCTCTCCTGAGATCGGGCGATCAGCTTGTCCATCTCGTGCCGGTGCATCAGCAGCTTGCGGCGGCGCCGGGCCGCGTGGTTGGTCCAGGTGCCCTGCAGGTATTGCGGGATGTGCACGCCCTCCAGCCACAGCTCCCCGCCGTATTCGATGGCGTATCCGTCGACGAGGGAGGCCCGGCCCATCCGCAGGCTCTTGACCTCGGTGCCCATGAGGACCAGGCCCGCCTCGACCGTGTCCTCGATGAGGTAGTCGTGGCGCGCCTTCTTGTTGTTGGCAATGATCTTCTTGCCGGTGTCCTTCTGGGGCATGGCGACCAGTCTACTGGCGCCTGGCAACGGAATTTCCCGCCTCCTGGCCCGCCGAGAGGCATACTTTCCGGCCCAGAGGCATACATAAAATGTATGCCTCTGAGTGGGTAGGTATGCCTCTCGGCGAGGATGCGGTCAGCTGATCCAGGGGATCGGGTTGACGTAGTGGCCGTTCTCGAGCACCGCGAAGTGCATGTGGCAGCCGGTGGACCTGCCGGTGGTGCCGGAGTATGCGATCAGCTGACCCCGCTTGACGTGTCCGCCGGTGCGCACGAACCGGCTCAGATGCTCGTATTCGCTCGCGAGATTGACCCCGTGGTGGTAGCCGTGGTCGATGACGATGTGGTTGCCGCCGGGGCCGCCGCCGGCGGCCTCGACGATCGTGCCCGGCGCCGCCGCATACACCGGGGTGCCGCATGCGAACGGGAAGTCGTCGCCGGCGTGCAGCATCCGGATGTGCAGGATCGGGTGCATCCGCCAACCGAATCCGGAGATGATCGAACTGATCGGGCCGGGGGGCGTCAGGTAGCTGTGCCGTGGCCGCTGCATCGACCGCGACGGGGCGCGCGTGGCCGTCGACTCCTTGCGGTGGGCGGCCCTCGCCCTGGCGCGGGCCCGGGCCTGCAGCAGCTTCAGCAGCCGCCTCGACTCCTTCTTCTGCCGCGCGAGCTTCTTCAGCTCCGCCTTCTTCCTGGCCTTCAGGTGCTTCTTCTGCTTCGCCTGCGTTTGGCGCAGCGCGACGAGCTTGTTCTTGGCCTTCTTGGCCTGGTTGCGCGCCGTCGCCGCCGCGGTCACTGCGTTGTCGGCGGCGACCTTGAGCCGGCCGACCCGCGCCCGGGCCGCGGTCAGCCGGTTGTTCTCGGCCTTCTGCGTCGCCTGCTGGCTCGACAGTGTCGCGAGCACGCCGCTCTGCTGACGCATGACGATGTCGGCCAGCGACATCTGGGAGGCGACGTCGTGGTCGCCGCTGAGCACCTTCAGGGTGAGCTCGAACTTGCCCAGCCCGCCGGTCATGTAGCTGGTGCGGGCCACGCCGCCGACAAGCACGCGAGTCTTCTTCTGCTTCTTCGCGTTGGTCTGCAGGGCGGACTTGCTCTTGGCCTCGGCGGCCTTGGCGACCTTCAGCTGCGACGCGACGTCCTTCTGGTGATTCTCGGCCTTGGTGAGCGCCGTCTGCTTCTTGCCGAGCGTGACCTTGGCCGACTTCACCCGCGCGGTGGTCTTCTTCAGTGAGCTCGCGGCATCCTGCAGCGCCTTGCTGGTCTGGTCGAGGTTCTGCTTGGTCGCGACGATCTGCTTGTCGACCTTCTTCTTCTTGGCGCCGGGGCCGTCGGCCACGGCAACTCCGGCCACCGACAGCAGCATTGCGGCACACAGCAGCAGCGCGGCGGCTCGAAGGATGGGCCACACCGAGGTCTGCCGGCGCGCTGCGGACGTCTCGTGCGTGGCGAGGCGAAGGTCTTGCCGGGGTTGCCAGCTCATCACATCTCCCTCGTTGCCCGTCAGACCTTCACATA